>JAGXTJ010000023.1 GCA_018333655.1 Bacillota bacterium
CATACTCTGTGTACTCTGTGGTTAATAAACGTACCTTCTCTCTTGTCTCTTGCCTCTCGCCTCTTGCCTCTTGCCTCTTGTCTTATGTGCGGTAATCGTATAGCATGAGCATGAAAAAGTAGAGAGTGAGATGATGGGTGCTATGAATCCCATAGCTTTTGAGGTGCTCGGCGTGAGCATTCGGTGGTACGGAATTTTTATTACGGCGGGGATGCTTCTCGGCATAGCCCTAGCCTTGCGCGAGGTGCGGCGTCAAGGGGAGAATGAGAGCTGGTATCTCGATATGCTCCTTTTAGCCATTCCAGCTGGGCTACTTGGGGCTAGACTCTACTATGTAATCTTTAACTTTAGCAGCTATGAAACGTGGGCGGCAGCACTAAACTTTCGCGAGGGAGGGCTGGCCATCCACGGCGGGGTTATGGGCGCTGCCCTTGTCGCCTTTCTCTATGTGCGTTACAGAAAGGTTGACTTCTGGCAGTGGGCGGACATCGCCGCCCCTAGCCTCATCTTAGCGCAAGCCATCGGCAGGTGGGGTAATTTCTTTAATGAGGAGGCGTACGGCATTCCCACGCGCTTGCCCTGGGCGATGTACATCGCCAATGAATACCGGCATCCGGCTTTTCTCTACGAATCGCTGTGGAATATCGCGGTGTTCGTTTTGCTGCTTTGGATGTCGCGCCGGAGAAGCTTTAGAGGACAAATCGCCACTCTCTACGTCACCTTGTATTCTGTAGGCCGACTGTGGATCGAACAAATTAGGGCAGACAGCCTCATGCTCGGGCCTTTCAAGGTTGCACAACTAGTGAGCGTGCTTTTGATTGTACTCGGCGCTTACTGCTATGTTCGCCTGAAGCGGCAGCAGTACGGGCAGAGCAAGGCTCTGTAACAAGTTGCTACCCTCCTTCATACTATGGTCTAACCGAAGGGGGTGAATAGTTTATGTGGAACCGCCAAGATTCTTTAGGGCTTCGGGACATCATTGCTCGTACCACCTGTGCCAAAGGGCAAAAACGCTTCAAACAGACGTTCTCCATACATACGACTCATGTTCCCGACACGGTTCTTGGCTACCGGATAACCAACCACAGCTTTGTGGCCTTGCCCGAGCGCAACTACGTGGTCATTACGGGTCAGTACGATGGGCATGTTTGGTATGCGTATGATCGTGGTAATCAGACGTATGTGGACAAGAAGACCATCTGCTACACCGAACACGTGCCGGTAGTTGACTTAGAAGGCGTGCGTCTCCTTGTAGGAGAGCACGTGCAGGCTGCGGTCGTCAAAGAACCTCGCATTACGGATGCCCATTTGCGGCGTGGGGTAGTCGAAGTGACGGCCATGCTGGAGTACTACGCCGAAATAGTCGGCGAAGCGAAGTTGTGGGTTAAGGTCTTCGAGCCGCCAGATTGTGTGGACGACAAGAAGCACGTTGATTTCACCGAAACCGAAGAGGAAGAATTTGATGACTTCCCTGAGGATGAAGAAGATTTCTAGAGCCATCAAGCCATAGTCTGGGAGCCGCCTGCGTAGGCGGTTTTTTTTGCACACTTCATCCGTTCTCCTTCATATGTTGGAGTGACCCGCTAGTTGGAACGGAGGTTGAGAGTGCTTGTAAGAGTAGAATTGGCGGCGCTTCTTGAGGACGTAGGCGGTAGTATTATGCGAATGCCTTGGAGTCTGATGAGGGATCTGGGCGTTAGTGAATCTACACTAGAAGTCTGTTTGGGCCAGTCGATGGCGCAGGCACAGGTGGAAAGACTCTCTGCGGAAGATGATGACAGACGAGTCTATCTTAGCAAACCACTCCTAATGTCCCTACATCTTAATGAGTGTATGCGTCTTGGTTTCTGGCGAGAGCAAGGCAGCAATAGGCTGCGCTTAGGCCCCGTGCTAGGTATACTGGTTGGACTTCACAGTGACAAAATGCTGGGCTTACGCGAGAAAAATATCAGGGACTTCGCCCGCTTGGCCAGGCAAAGAGGTGCCCTGACCTATGCCTTCGGAGCAAGCGATATCGACTGGCAGCGGTCTTGCATCACCGGGTGGGTTTTTAATCGCCATAAGCTAGTGAGGATGGAGTGTCCGCTACCCGATGTTGTTTACGACAAAGTGTCTAGCCGCCGGGTGGAGAATTCGGGCGCCGTAATCGAGATGAAGGATAGGCTGCGCGAGTATCCTCGCCTTAAGTACTACAACCTAGCCTTCTTCAACAAATGGGACGTGCATTGTCTGCTCGCGGCGCACCCACTGCTTAGTAAGTTCTTGCCGAGTACGGCGGAGCTTACGCCTGAACGGCTACTAGAGTACCTGGGGCGATACAGAGCGGTTTTTGTTAAGCCTACAGAGGGCTCGCTAGGAAGCGGCATTCTCCGTATTGGCAGGGTTGGTACTCTCTACTCTTACCGTTTTACGCGCCTAAATCGTCCTGACCTGCAGGGGGTTTGTTACAGCAGTGACAAGGTTGTGCGCTTAATTAAGAAGCTGATGCAGCAAGGGCAGTACGTGGTACAAAGAGGACTTCGGCTAGCTCGCGTGAATGGCGGGCCCTTTGACTGCAGGGTGCTGCTGCAAAAAAACCTGCGTAACAAATGGGTTGTAGAAAGTATAGTTGCGCGGGTTGCTGAGCCTGGCAATATAATTTCGAACATGTCAGATGGAGCGTACTTACTGCATCCGCGGCAGGCGCTACTCTTATCTTTTGGGCCACAGGGTAACTCGTCGATGCTTATCCGCACTATGAGAAGGATAGCTAGAGCCACAGCTCTAGCTATAGAGAAGGGGATGGGCATGGAATTTGCGGAGATGGGCGTAGATCTAGCCTTTGACACGAACGGTAGACTGTGGATACTAGAGGCCAATTCGCGGCCCGGTCGCCAAACCAATGACCTTAGAGAGCGACATGTCTCGAGTTCAGTTGTAAGGTTTGTCGGATATCTTTGCAGCCGCGGCAGGCTGTAAAGGAGGGGTGATTATGTCAGTCGTCATCCTTCATCCTGATCCTAGTAGGTTGGCCTACTTGCGGCAACTTCTGCCCGAAGTGGATGTGCAGAAGAGCCTGGTCCCTAGTATAGTTCCCAAGCTCGTCATTCGATGGGGGGTCAGTGACGTAGCTGACCCCACGGGAGCAGTAGTCATTAATAGGGCTCAGTCTATGGCGCTCGTTTCTCGCGCCACGGAAGTTTGGCGGCAGAGTATGTTGAGGCTAGCTACTGGCACTAGTTTTCGCCGTTACCGGATCTACTTGTTTGATCTCTTGCCTGTCTTAGTTTATAGGCAAGAGATTGGCAGTCGAACCATTGTAGAAGTTAATCCCGAAGGGTCTAAAGAGATACGTGATGCTATCGCCTTGGCAGTGAGGGCTTTGCATGTACTGGGCCTAGACTTTGCTGTCGTGGAAATTCATCGCTCTAGTCAAGGGCGTTTGGGAGTGCGTACGGTCGATGTGGCACCTAAGATGACTAAGCGACTGGCAAATGCTCTGGTCTCCCATGTTCGCCAGCGCTTGCGTGAGGTAGACCTCAGGCAGACCATGGTGGTCTTTCAAAAAGCCAACCCGGCCTACTTGGACAAAGTGGTGAGCATCGGGGCTGACCCTGAGTTTATGCTGCGCGACTCTACCACCATGACCATGATCATGGCTTCTAAGTTCTTTCCGCGCGAGGGTTCGGTAGGATGTGATTCACTTTTCATAAGAGGTCGTGAATCAGGCTACCCCTTGGCAGAACTGAGGCCTGCGCCAAGCTACTCTCCCCTGCAGCTCCTAACGAACATTCGTATCGCAATGGAGTTAGCCTTGCGTCTCGCTCCTTTCCATAATGTAGAGTGGTGTGCTGGGAGTCTGCCCTTTGGCAAGTTCCCCATCGGAGGGCATATTCACTTCGCTGGGGTGGTGATGAGTGGCCAGCTCTTAAGAGCCCTCGATACCTATCTCTCAGTGCCCTTGCTTATGATTGAGAACATTAGAACAGCTATCGTGCGGAGAGCCAAATTTGGCTACCTCGGTGATTATAGGTTGAAAGAGCATGGCGGTTTTGAGTACCGTACTCCCGCAAGCTGGCTGGTAGCCCCCGACATTGCCTTGGCAACGCTGTGCTTAGCGAAAGTGGTCGTCAGTGAGTACCATCTTCTCAAGCGCGATGTCTTCTCCCAAGCAGAAGCACGTACCGCCTTCTCAGCGGGTGACCGCAAGTACTTTGCAGGTGTCTTTAGCCAGTTATGGCAGGACCTTAAAGCGACATCCACATACAGACTCTATGAGAGTGAATTGCAGAATCTTGAAGATAAGATCAGTGTGGGGTGGACTTGGTCCGAAAGAGCGGATATACGGCGGGCATGGGGCCTGCGTGTGCCGCGGACGCGATTCTTCAGGAATTAAGAGAGAGAGGTGAGTAGGGTGCGTTCCGTCGCAGTAGGAATAATGTCCTTTCGCAACCGTACAGGGGGGATGCCTTTTGCCGAGACAGGGTACTTTCGCCAATCACTCCAGGCCGCAAAGAAGCTGTCAATGCGGGCGTTTGTCTTTTGTCCCCTCGATATCGACTGGCGTAGCCGCAGTATCTACGGCTACGTATATGACGACGCTGCCGGAGCCTGGCAGGCTAAACACTTTCCTTTTCCTGACGTGGTGTACGACCGACTATTCCCGCCGCGCGGCAGGCTGGCGAACCTTTTGTTTGCCGCCGCTAAGCGCTTACGAACCCAAGGCCAGGTACAGATGTTCGGCCGAGCCTTCCGAGGCAAGTGGGAGGTGTACAGCGCGCTGGCTAAACATGATGATGTAAAAGAACATCTTCCTGAGACAAGGCCCCTTCACAAACTTGCTGATTTAGACCTGCTTCTACGTAAACATGGCTATGTGTTCGTCAAGCCTGACATGGGTAGTCAAGGCGCGGGCGTGGTGTCCATTAGAGCCACAACCAATGGTTACCGTTGTCGCGGCAGAAACCACCGCAACGTTCCATACGCAGTAAACACACATTCCCTAGCCCATGTTCTGGCGGTAGCTAAGTCCGCCAGTATGCGCCGGCGGCTATTGGTGCAACAAGGGCTTGAGCTTAGTTTCTTACAGGGACGTACCTTTGATGTGAGGGCAGTTGTGCAAAAGGACCACGAAGGAAAGTGGCAGTTGACGGGCGCGGCGGTGAGAATCGGCCGCCCGGGTAGCGTGACCTCAAACTTGCATGGTGGTGGTCATGCTGCGCGCCCGGAGGCGCTGCTTAAACGTGCGTTTCCCGCAAGTTACAGCGAGATTATGGAAACATTAGTCCGGCTTGCCCTGAGAATACCTGCCGTCATTGACCAAGAGCTAGGCCGATACGGCGAGCTAGGACTAGACTTTGGGGTGGACAATAACGGCAAAATTTGGCTTATTGAGGCTAATAGTAAGCCTGGCCGCACCGTCTTTTTACGCACAGGGGACTATGCCTTACGAAGAACTAGCATCGCGCGGCCCATGCAGTACTCGCGGTATCTCGCTCTGCAAAAACGAAGTGGTGGTGAAGAAGTTGTTTGAGCTATCTCACAGTGGCAGTGTGCTGTATATAACTAGTGACGAGGCCAGTAAATGGAGTTTGGTGCATGGTCAAGAAGTCTCTGTCAGGTTTGGCTGTTGTGTGGCGCCTGCCGCCCTACATGTAGAGGAACATAGGCAACGGCAGCGCATGAGTGTGTTGCTTAGGGCACGACTTCATTTTCCCTCTGCCTACAGGGGTAATTTGCTCTACCATGCCGAGCGGAAGGAAGTGCAAATTGGGCCTCTGATTGGTTTTTTGACGATGCCGCAGGGAGGTAAGTCTGGAGCGTGGGATAGTAACCTCTACAGTGGCTTGCAGGCGGCCGCTCGCCATGTAGATGCTTTCACCTATGCCTTTAGCCCTAGAGATGTAGACTGGTCGTCGCGCTTGGTGCGTGGCCATTACAGGGGTAGGGGCGCTGTTAAGCAGCTTATCGTTCCCCTGGCAGATGTGATCTATAATCGGGTGTCAAATCGCAGCCAAGAGCGAACCGCCCTTTATCGACACTTTTTGAAACGCGTGGCGGACAATAAGCATCCTTACTTGTTCAACCCCCACTTCTTTAATAAATGGCAAGTGCATCGTTGGCTTTCTTCTGATGGAGAGGTGCGTCAATATCTTCCCGAGACGCGTTTGTTAGGTGGAGTGCGCGACATGGAGCGGATAGTGTCTCGCCATGGGCATGCCTATGTCAAACCTTTGGGCGGAAGCCAAGGCAAAGGCATTGTCCGCGTCGCAGGTCTTAAGGAAGGCGGTTATGCCGTTCATTATCGCACTGGTGCCAGCAATGTGCTGCATTATCACGCTAATTTTGCCGAGGCAGCGTCAGAGGTTCTGGCTGCTAAAGAGCGGCGAGGCTACCTCGTTCAGCAGGGCTTGACTTTAGCCAAGTATCGCGGCAGCACCTTTGATGTCAGGGTAACCATGCACAAGCAGGGTAGTGGAGAATGGGAGGTAGTGGGGCCTGCGGCAAAAGTTGCAGTAACAGGGGCAGTCACTACGCATGTACATAATGGCGGTAGGGTCTACCCGCTAAAGAAAGTGTTGCGCGAGGTTTTTCCGCAGCATGAAGCAGATATCTTTCTTCGCCTAGTCGTGGCCAGCAAGAAAATTGCCGTGGCGCTAGAGCGCGCCTGCAAACTGCGCTTAGGGGAATTAGGCCTAGACCTCGGTATAACACCAAGGGGGGAGGTTTATCTCTTTGAGGTGAACGCGCGGCCTGGGCGCATGGTGTTTGCTCCCGGCTGGGCCAGAAAAGATGGTAGGCACTCCTTGCGCTGTCTCACTGCGTTTGCGCACTACGCAGCCGGCTTTGGCGAAGTAGATTAGGGGGTGCAGAAATTGCTACTAGTGAAATTGTCGGCACATGCGCCACAACAGCAAGGGGATAGCAGGACTGTCAAAGGCGGAATGAGTGTTCTGCGCGGAACGCTGTGCACTAAGTTAGGTCACTCTGTACTACACCTGAGCCCTGAGGCTATCAAGGGGCTGGGGCTAGAGATGGGGCGAGAGGTGGCTTTGTGGCGTGATGGAAACGGTTACAGATTAGGGCCTTACATTGGCATTATGACTGTGAGGCGCCCGCAGGCGCAGCCGGGGTTTGCTGGAATCGGTGGCAGGCGAGATAATTTCGTGGGGTTATCGCGTATGGGGCAGAAAATGGGTGCTGTTGTCTTTGTTTTTGCGGCCGAGGATGTAGATTATCAGGCCCAGAGAATTACGGGCTTCTGCCTAGAGGGTAGCGGACAATGGACTCGCGTGAGTCTGCCTTGGCCTGACGTCATCTACAACCGGGTTCCTGATCGCCAATCGGAAGAAAAGGCAGCGGTAGCGCTACTTAAGAAGAGATTTGTCGCAGCAGGGGGGGCTCTCTTCAATTCCGGGTTTTTTCATAAGTGGCAGATCACTGAGGCCCTCATTCGTCAAGGGGCAGTAAAGCACTACCTCCCTGAAACGAAATTGCTAGAGACAGCCCGCGATTTTCTTAGCATGTTGGCAGAACATAGTCTGCTCTACCTTAAGCCTGTCAGCAGCTTTGCCGGACAGGGAATCCTCCAAGTTAGCCGCTTGCCTCACCGGTTGCTTTTGCGCTACCGCGCGGGAGATGAGGTGAAAGAGGAGCACTATGGGAATGTAGAAAGCCTCTTAAGAGCAGTAAAGCAGCATAAAATACCTGGCCAGTACCTAGTCCAGCAGGGCTTGGCGCTAGCGAAGTATCGTGGGGCAATATTTGACGCACGTGCCCTGGTACAAAAGACGAGTGAGGGCGACTGGGATCTAACTGGTGTCGGCATACGGGTAGCGAGCCGCGGGGGGATAACAACTCATGTGCCCTGTGGTGGCCATATTGCCTCCTTAGAAAATGTGCTGCAAGAAGTCTATGGCGAGACAGAAGTGAAGTCGAGTGGTGTCTGGCTGCGGGTTAAAAATCTCGCGCTAGCGATTGCACCGGCCATAGAAAAAAGCCTTGGGCAGACTCTAGGGGAGATGTCCATGGATATCGGCATCACCTCTGCCGGGCACTGCTACTTCTTAGAAGCAAATGCCAAGCCTATGAAGTTCGATGAACCCCACATTTGGCGCCGTTCTTTGCGTAGACGCGTCGAGTACTGCAGGTTCCTGGCGGGATGGCGGGGCGACGAGGTACACAGCTATGCGGGTAACTAAGGTATCTTCTGCGCGCTGGGAGAGGATAAAAACGCGGGTGATAGAGTTTGTGGCCACCCACAAAGACCGACACATCACCAAAGAGGCGAGCAGCAAGCTCAAGAATCTGAGCGGACTAGACCTTGAACAACCGGGCACCTTGGTCTTACTGGTAACAGCGCATAAACGCTTGCTGGGAGTGTTGGCTTGTCAGACCTATGGCGAGGTTTTTTCTATAGCCGTGGTGAGGAGGGGCGAGAGAAGCCGAGGCGTCGGAAAGCTGCTGCTCGGTAATGCCCTAAACACCTTAGGCAAGATGCATGTAGAAATTGCTTCAGATAATGTCCCGAGCATAAAACTGGCCTTCGCCTGCGGGCTACTTGGCTACGGGGCCTTTGTCAGAGATAACGGGCAGGTGGTGCTGCGCTTAAAGACTTTTGAGGAGCTCGCCTAAAACGGGCTCCTTTTGTTAGCAGTAATAGGTTGGCGGTATGGGTGAATAGAGTATACAGGAGCATGAGGTAGGGAGAGGACTTTTGATGAGTATTCTCGTGGCGCACCTAGCTGAGATCATGGCCTGTTACGGTTTGCACGGCAACCCCGTGACTGTTGACAATCAGTTGTGTATCAGCACCAAGGATGGTCTATTGGCGGTGCACATTCACTCTGGCGACAAGGAGGAAGTAGCATGGGCTGGAAGATGCCTCTCTGAACTCCGCCATCGGGGAGTAAGGGGCCTTGGCGCTATCCAGAGGACTTTAAGCGAGCACTTTTCTGTAGAAATTAACAAGGTAAAGCTCTACCTGACTGAGTATACCCCTGGAGGGGCATGTGACAGCAGTAGTATCTTTGAGGTGAGGGCCATTGGACGCCTGCTAGGACAAGTACACAGGGCTTCAGAGGAAATACTCTACTTGTCTGCCTGCCCGGCCATTCGCGTGGCACCCCTTTGGCGGGATGCCGCACGTGAGCGGGTGGCCTACTGGGGGCTAGCGGCACATCGCTATCGCAAGGGGGAGCGTGGCGAGGCCGTCAGAGAACTGCTGCGGCAGGCCGAAGAAGCTCTCAGTCGCGCTGACGAACTGGCCTTGCGGCACGACGGGGTGAGAGTTATTTCTTTTGCGGGGCTTTCTTACGGTCAATTTGTCTACATGAATGCGGAACATCAAGTGTATCTTAATCAGTCTCATGCCTGTAATACGGACTGGGCCTATACCTCTGTCGGGAGCTTGCTCCTAGATGGGAGCTTCGCCCATGACAGGGGCTTGCACTTCTTGGCGGCCTACCTCGCGGTTCACCCCTTGAGTGAAGTCGAATGGCAGCTCCTCTTAGCCTACCTACTCTACCCGCACGAATGGGCCACAGCCCTAGATGAGTTGGTGAGAGGGCGTCCCGCTCTTAATAGCCGGGAAGCTATAGTGGATTTGCGGCGGAAGAACGAATGGATGGACTGGCTCAATGAAGAAGGTAGCGCCTTACGGAGGGGAGTGCAGCAAAATCCACCTGCACTACTATCTTTGCCACCACTAGAGAGTGTGGAAAAGAGTGCCATTGTGCCTGCGCTAGAAGTTCCCCTAGAGGTAGAAAAGCCAGTTTCTCGTCCCGAAGGCAAAATCACATGGAAAAGATTTCCGAGTAGTCCGCGACGCTCATAGTCATTCGCAGAGCAGGGCAGGGTAGTATAGAGGTGAGCTAAGTGCTTATGCAAATTGCCCTGCGCACTGTTTTTTTCTATGTCGCTGTAGTCATAGTGCTACGCATTATGGGGAAGCGCGAACTAGGCCATTTGTCGCCCTTTGATTTAGTGGTGTCTATTATGATTGCCGAGTTAGCGGCGCTTCCCATCGAGAATACGGACAAGCCCCTACTAGAGGGAGTCATTCCGCTTGTGGTGCTGCTTCTACTAGAGGTGCTTCTTTCCTACGCTGCTCTAAAGTCGGAAACAGTTCGCGGCATCGTCAACGGCAAGCCAAGCATGGTCATTATTAAGGGTAAAATTATGGAGAGAGAAATGCGCAAGCTGCGCTACAACCTCAATGACTTGCTCGTGGGTCTGCGCAGTCAGGGGATCGTGGACCTGGCGGAGGTGGATTATGCCATTCTTGAGCCTTCAGGCACTTTGAGCGTCATACCCATAGTAGATAAAAGACCCGTGACCCCGGCTGACCTCAAGCTAGAACTCCCTCGCGAAGAGTTGCCCTTGGTGCTCATTACAGACGGTAGAATTCACTGGGTGAGTGTAAAGAAGGGTGGCTATGACGAGGGGTCTTTTCGCGCTTTACTTCACTCCCAGGGTATTCACTCAGAACAAGCAGTACTCTTTGCCTACCTTGATGGGCGGGGTAACTTGCAAATTCAGCTCAAGGACGCACATAGACAATCATAGGCGTAGCGAAACAATGCGTTCATGACGGGGAAATAAGGCAAAAACTTAATATTTTCTACCTGCGAGTCGTAATATCTTGCTGCTACAATGAACCGATTGGGTTACTGAATGTAGAGCACCAAGGCGGTGCATACTACAATGCACTCTGTTATTGGGAGGTAGATTGATGATCGTTATTGGCATACCGCGGGCCTTGCTCTACTATATTTACTTTCCTCTATGGCGGCGTTTTTTCTCTGAGCTTGGGGTTAAGGTGGTTCTTTCTGCTCCCACCAGTGAGGAATTTCTGACCGCAGGTGCACGAGCGGTGGTCGACGAAGTTTGTGCCCCAGTGAAGATCGCCATGGGGCATATCTTATCGCTAGCTCCCCATGTCGACTATGTTCTCGTTCCGCGTTTCGTAAGCGTAGAGCCGCGTGCCTACATTTGTCCGAAATTAATGGGCCTGCCAGATATGATTCGCCATAACGGACTAAAGATGCCCCCTGTACTCGCCCCGGATATTGACTTGAGTCGTGGCTACCTAGGGTTACTGCGGGTTCTTACGGAAGTAAGCCGTGTTCTTGGCAAGGGGTGGTGGCCGAGTGCCCGCGCTTTCTACCAGGCACTCTCTGAGGTGAAGAGGACTAGGCGCAAGCTTATGACAGGGCTGACGCCTGAGGAGGCCTTTCATGGCACAATGCGGCGACGTAAACCAGGGCGGCGCATGCGTATCGCCGTTCTCGGTCATCCATACAGCATTTATGACCCCCTGCTGAGCATGAATATTATCGACAGATTGCGCTCCCACGGCATTGATGTAGTCACAGCAGAGATGCTGCCAGAAGAACACATTGCCCTTGGCCTGCGAAGACTCAAGAAGAAGCTGTTCTGGACGCAGAGCAAAATGGTGCTAGGGGCAGGGCTCTACTTTCTGCATGACGACGACGATGTAGAAGGGATTATCGTCCTAAGCTCTTTTGGTTGTGGCTTAGAGTCATTAGTAGCCGACATGTTAGAGCGCTTCGCCCGCCGTAAAGAGTTTCCGTTGCTGCACCTTACCGTAGATGAACATAGTGCTGAAGCTGGTTTAGTTACGCGGCTAGAGGCTTTCGTTGAAACAGTGCGAGGGAGGATAAGGCATGCGCGTTACCTTTCCCCACATGGGGACGCTGAGTTTAGCAATGCGAGCGCTCCTTGAAAACTTGGGACTTCAGGTGGTGATGCCTCCCCCTATTACTAGCCGTACTTTGGCACTGGGGGCGAAGTATTCGCCAGAGTGTGTTTGTCTGCCTTTCAAAGTGAACGTCGGGAATTACATAGAGGCCATAGAGTTAGGGGCGGACACCGTGGTCATGGCGGGCGGCATTGGACCATGTCGCTTTGGCTACTATGCAGAGTTACAGCGCGAAATATTGGCGGACCTTGGCCTCTCGGCCAACATGATCGTACTCGAGCCGCCCCAAGGCATGGTGACGGAGCTTTGGCGTAAAATCTCAAGCTTAACCCGGGGCCATTCATTTATGTCCGTGGCGCAAGTCTTTTACTTTGCTTGGCGTCTTGCCAAGGGGCTCGACGGCATCGAAAAGACTCTTCACCAGGTGCGCGCCCTCGAGAAAACTAGGGGTTCTTGCGACATAATCTGGAACGAGGCACAGAACAGCATTGGCCAAACGCGAACCCTACGAGGACTATGGGCTGCCGAAAGACTGATCAAAGAGCGCATCGCGGCCTTGCCAAAAAAAACCTGTGTGCACCCTCTGCGCGTAGGGCTGGTCGGCGAAATCTACATGCTGCTAGAGCCGAAGGTCAACCTAGGTCTCGCCGAGCGCCTCGGCTACCTAGGGGTAGAGGTTCACCGTAGTATGTCTGTGAGTGACTGGGTGACACAGCACCTGGTGCCAGATCCTAGAGCGCAAGTTTTGGTCCGAAAAATTAGGCAGGCGGCAAAGCCGTACTTGCGCGGCCATGTGGGGGGACATGGCCTTGAGACGATAGGCCATAGTGTTCTCTACGCCGAAGAAGGAATGGATGGCATCATTCAAGTCTTGCCTCTGACCTGCATGCCTGAAATCGTAGCGCAGAGTATCTTGCCTACGATTAGTGAGAAATATGGCATCCCTATCCTCACCCTCGTGTTGGATGAGCATGCCGGCGAGGGAGGCTTGCAGACACGACTGGAAGCATTTGTCGATATGTTGCGCGCACGCCAAAGACGAGGGAGGGCGATAACTAGTCATGGGAACTAATGTGTACCTAGGGGTTGATGTCGGGTCGGTCAGCACCAAGCTAGTAGCTATCGATAGCAAGGGTCAAGTTCTCGGGCACTGCTACTTAGAGACTCAGGGGCAACCGATCGCCGCCATTCAGAAAGGCCTCGATTTAATTAAACATGCACTCACTGGAAGTAACACAGTGGCGGGAGTAGCGACTACCGGTAGCGGCAGAGTAATTGCCGCGGCCCTGCTAGGTGCAGATGTAGTAAAAAACGAGATTACGGCACATGCCACAGCTACTTTGCGGGTGCTACCCGAGGCTCGCGCCATTATTGAAATTGGTGGGCAAGATTCTAAAATGATACTGATTAATCATGGAGTGGTCACCGACTTTGCGATGAACACGGTATGTGCTGCTGGGACCGGGTCTTTCTTGGACCGACAAGCGCATCGTCTCGGCTTGCCTGTAGGGTCCTTGGGAGAACTTGCCTTGCAAGCCAAAACACCCACCCGCATTGCCGGTAGGTGTGCCGTTTTTGCTGAGTCCGACATGATCCACAAACAGCAAGCCGGTCACAACCTCGCTGACATTGTGGCCGGGCTGTGTGAAGCCTTAGTACGTAATTACCTGAACAATGTGGGCAAGGGAAAAACAGTAAAGGGGCCGGTCTCTTTCCAGGGCGGCGTGGCGGCTAATATCGGTATCCGCAAGGCCTTGGAGGCGGCCCTAGAGCTGGCCGTGGTCGTCCCCGAACACTACAAAGTAATGGGAGCCTTAGGAGCGGCTTACTTGGCAGTGGAGACGATTGGCAAGTCTGCTTTTCGCGGGTTCGGTGTGGCAGGAGCCCATTGTCTCGCCTCTTCAGAACCCTGTCTCGGTTGCGGCAATGCCTGCGAGGTGGTGCGGTTTGCTATGGAAGGCCGAGTTTTGGCACACTGGGGAGACCGTTGTGGCAAGTACAGTCAAAAACAACTTTCGTCAGCTGGGTCTTGATTAAATTGGGGCAATGACACTCTTGAGCTCGGCGAAGGTTGCGATAGTGAAGTCGGCACGAGCAAGTTCCGTGGTCTGGCCAGTGCCAAACAAGCACCCGACAGTAAAGAGGGAGTTAGCCTGACCTGCCAGCATGTCGTGAAAGCGGTCACCCACCATGTAGCCTCCCGTAATGTGGTGACGTTCTTTGACGAGAGCTACTAAGTCGACTTTTGTCAGGCCATGGAACTGTCCCGCGCAGTAGCGGGCATCAAAAAGTTCAACTAAGCCTAAATGGTGAGTTACTGACTCAAGGTAGTTGGGGGCGCAGTTTGAACAGATATATGTTTTGTAGCCTAAGCTCCGCACATGGGAAAGTGTCTCGCGTACACCTGGGAAGGGCTGGGCTTGCGACTCTACTAGCAGGCGCAGCTCTGCTTTTTCCATCAATTGATCGGCATGCTCTGCGTGATGACGATGTTCTGAGGGCAGGAGCATTTCCCAGATTTCGTGTAGTGGGTAGCCGAGGGTATTAGCGAGGACCGCATCGCTCGGCACGGTAAGCGCAAGCTCGATAAGCACCTCGCGAAAAGCCGGAATGGCAACTTGTCGTGCATCCCATAGTGTTCCATCAAGATCAAAAATAACAGCTTTAACCAATTTATCATCCCCTTCTCACCTATATTTTGCATCGAGAATGCTTACATAGCAATACGCTCTTTGTTCAAAACTATAAGTGCCGGCAATTGTTTGCGGCGAAGGGGTGGTAGTGCATTGGCACGTGGACGCAAAGTAATGTCTGAACAGCTGAAGCTGAAGTTGGCAGAGGAGCTTGGCTTTGCCGATACTGTGCGCTCCCGCGGATGGGGTGCGGTGTCGACCAAGGAGACAGGCGATATGGTAAGACTGGCTATCGCCAAGGCGGAGCAACAGATGAAAGGTTTTCGTTAGACTGGAGCCATCCTTTCAAGGATGGCTTCTCAATTTGAAATGTTCCAGTTCGTGGCGAGAACGGCAGGATTCAAGAGTCTGCTGTAGAAAGACATTATGTCAGATGCGGAAGGGGCGGATAGACATTCTTAAAAAAATATGGCGCATTGAAGACGCTATGGATTTGGTCAAAAAACATATCACCATCTCTGATAAAAGCGTATTGACCCCCCTAACGGAGCTTGTTGGCAGCATCATCGGCGAGGATGTGTACGCGCCCTGCCCTGTGCCTCACTTTAGGCGCTCTACTATGGACGGCTATGCTGTAGTTGCTGCGGACACCCATGGGGCGAGCGAGTCGTTGCCGGCCATGCTGCACCTTAGTGATTCCAAGTTACCCATGTGTGAGCGCGTATACACCGGCGACCTTGTTCGCGAGGCTTTTGACGCGGTGATGATGCTTGAGTATGCAGAGGAGCTTCTCGATGGCACCGTTCTTCTGTCACGCCCTATCGCCGCGGGAGACAACATTATGGGCGTGGGCGAGGACATAGCGGCAAACAGTCTGGCCCTTGGTCAAGGGGGACAAGCGACCTCGCACGATGTTGGTGTCTTGGCGGCCCTCGGTAAGACTGGCGTTAAGACGCGTGATTTTCGTGTCGGCATTATCTCGACCGGCAACGAGATAGTCCCTTATGAGTGCCTTCCGCAGGTAGGACAGATGAGGGACATCAATTCGCCTCTCTTGACGAGTCTCTTTCAGACAGCAGGTTTCAGGGTGCAGTACTATGGTATTTTTCGTGATGATGAAGTGTCGTTGACGAAAGCTCTGGCCATGGCCTTGGAACAAACAGATGCCGTCGTGCTTTCTGGCGGTAGTTCTGCTGGGGCACTCGATTTTACGGAGCGAGCCGTGAACAACCTCGGTCTGCCGGGCGTGCTTGTGCATGGGCTGGCAGTGAAACCTGGTAAACCAACAATTCTTGGCGCAGTACGAGGCAGACTCGTGGTGGGCCTGCCAGGCCACCCTCTGTCTTGCGCCGTCATGGCGCACATGGTAGCGCTGCCCTTGTTGCGCTTTGCGGCGGGGGCCAAGGCCTCGATGCCTATGTACGCGAGTGTCGTGCTTGCGCGACCCCTGGCCAGCTTGCCCGGACGCAGGGACTTTATCCCCTGTCGCCTCTCTGGTCAAGAAGCATGGCCACAACAGTCAAAGTCAGCGGCCATTCAAGTTCTGGCTGCTTCGCAAGGTTTGCTGGTGGTGCCTGAGGAGTGTGAAGGATACAGTGCCGGCACAACGGTCAATGTGCGGCTTTGGGGAGGTTCAGTGTGAGACAGCGCTACTTAAATAGTGTTTCCAAGGAAGTTGCCTTGAAGATGTGGCTGGAGTCATTCCCCTTGAGAGCGTTAGAAGGCGAAGTGGTGGCGACGAACAAGTCGCTTGGCCGCGTCACGGCGCGTCCCGTGCGCGCGGTGCAGTCATCACCGCACTATGCCGCCTCGGCTATGGACGGGATTGCCGTCTTGGCGAGGGACACCGTTCATGCGGCTCCTCTGCGACCCGTAAGGCTCGAAATAGGCCTCAACTGCTCTGTCGTTGATACAGGCGACCCCCTGCCGCAGGGTAGCGACGCGGTCATTATGATTGAGAATGTAGTGATCGAGGGCACTAGTTGCTACATAGAGCAGAGCGTAGCGCCCTTCACTAATGTGCGCCCTGTGGGCGAAGACATTGTAGCGGGGGAGATACTGCTGCCACGTTTTCGGCACATCACGCCCGTGGACATGGGTGCGCTCTTGGCAGCAGGTGTGGGCGAGGTGGCCGTCTTGGCTAAGCCGCGCGTGACAATCATACCCACAGGGGATGAAATGGTGCCGCCCGGTAGTGTCCTCAAGCAAGGGGATATAGTTGAATATAATTCCGCCATCATTAGCGGCGAAGTAGAGCTTTGGGGAGGCCAACCTATAGTTTTAGCACCTGTTGCTGATGATGCGAAACTCCTCAGTAAGGCTGTAGAAGAGGCCGCCACTCATAGCGATATCATCCTCATTATCGCCGGTTCTTCCACTGGCCGGGGAGATTTTACGGTAGAGGTCTTAGAAAAAATAGGGACTGTCTTGGTGCACGGGGTGGCCATGCGGCCAGGTAAGCCGGTAATTTTAGCCAAAGTGGGTAGTGCGCCGGTAGTGGGACTGCCTGGATACCCTGTGTCCATGCACCTTTGTCTCGAGACCTTTGTCAAGCCCCTGCTTTTTTCCTACAACCGCCAGCCCCTGCCCTCGTCTGTACAAGTAGAGGGAGTTTTGACCCGTCGCCTAGTATCGCCTTTCGGTGTCGAAGAGCAGGTTAGGGTTCAGGCAGGATGCGTGGGGGGGCAGGTCATTGTCACGCCGCTAGGGCGTGGCGCGGGCGTTGTTTCCTCATTGATGCGTGCCGATGGCTTGGTCACTGTGCCTGCTCAGTCGGAGGGCTTGGCCGAGGGGGAAGTGGTGAGTGTTACTCTTAGGAGACCGCCCGCGACTATCAATGATACCTTGGTATGTATCGGTAGCCACGACCTAGCCCTCGACGTGCTGGCGGATATACTGCGCGTTTCAGAAGATATGCACTTGCAGACGAGCCATGTGGGAAGCATGGGTGGGCTACTTTCTCTAAAACGCAATTTTGCCCATCTTGCTACTACTCATCTCCTAGATGAAACTAGCGGCAAGTACAATATTGACGTTGTCAGGCGACTCTTTCCGGATGAGGACATGGTTATTGTAAATCTCGTGGAGCGGTGGCAGGGTTTCATTCATCGCTGGGAGCGAGCCATTAGTGGCTGGCAGGACCTCACCAAGGGCAGGTTTGTCAATCGCCAGAGGGGTGCAGGTACTCGCGCCTTGCTAGACTACCACCTAAAGCTACAAGGCATAGAGCCCCGCGATATCGAAGGCTACGGCCGCGAAGAGAGCACTCACCTTGCTGTGGCCTGTGCGGTGGATGCAGGTAGCGCCGACGTAGGTCTAGGTATTTTATCAGCGGCAGAGAATTTTGGGCTGTCATTTACGCCACTGTGCTTGGAGCAGTTTGATATCGTTTTACGGCGCGATTCCCTCTCTGACCCTCGCGTTGTGGCACTGTTAAGGGTAGTTCGCTCGCCCGAGTTTGCTGCCCGTGTCGGAGAGCTTGGTGGGTATGAAACCAAAATGAGCGGAGAGGTAGTGTGGTCGACGCATGCGAGATAAGGCGGGGCGCGTTATAGACTACCTCAGGCTCTCTATCACCGAGGAATGCGATTTGCGCTGTCGTTACTGCCAGCCAGAGGGAGAAATTACTTACCCTGCGGAGCTTACTCTTGACGACTTTCTCTTCGTTATTCGGGTGGCCAGCACGCTTGGCATCAGGAGGGTGCGCCTTACGGGTGGCGAGCCTCTGCGCAGGGCGGGCTTGCCAGATTTTATCCAAAGCGTCGCGGCTATCCCTGGCATTGACGATGTTTCTCTGACCACAAACGGGGTCTTGTTGGCGGAAATGGCGACAGTTCTCAAAGACAAAGGGCTCAATCGGGTCAATATCAGCCTAGATTCGCTACAGCCGGAGCGCTATGCTTACATGACGCGCGGTGGTGTGCTGCACAAGGTTTTGGCGGGTGTTACGGCCGCTCTTTCGGCTAAACTCACGCCCGTCAAAATTAACTGTGTCGTTATCCGTGGCTTTAACGACGACGAAGTCGAGGCTTTTGCTGCACTCACTTGGCGACAAGACATCGCCGTGCGCTTCCTTGAGCTGATGTCCTTTGGCGAAGGCAGTAACTTTGCCCCCGAGGCCTTAGTTCCGATACAAGAGATAAAGAAGAGACTAGGGCCCCTCATAGCGGCAGAAGAGGTTGGGGCAGGGCCGGCAAAGGTTTTTCGTTTCCCCGGCGCGCAGGGGACACTAGGCTTTATAAGTGGTACCAGCGAGTATTTTTGTCGCGGCTGCAATAGATTACGCATTACGGCGCAGGGTAAGGTCCGCTCATGTCTCTTTGCCGATGCCGAGGGTGACATTAGAGAATTAATCGTCACCAGACGAGAAGAAGCGCTGCGCAGGGCCTTAGAGCAGGCGGTAACCACCAAGCCAGAGCGAGAAAAAAGCATCGACAATCGCCGCATGGCAGAGATAGGGGGCTAGACTTAGTTGTTAACGCATATCGATGAGGCAGGAAGAGCCTCCATGGTAGATGTATCGGCCAAGGCCGCCACTAGGCGTGTCGCTACAGCCCGCGCTTCGGTGTGTATGAGAAAAGAGACGATGGCGCTTATCTTAAGCGGGCAAGTTCCCAAGGGAGATGTCTTAGCTGCCCTGCGTCTAGCAGGTATCATGGCGGCCAAAAAGACTCCCGAGCTGATTTTTCTTTGCCATCCCCTGCGCATTTCGACGGTTAGGGTAGAGGCGCGTGAGGCGTCCCCCTGCGAACTAGAAATTATATCTGAAGTAGTGGCCTTTGATAGTACTGGGGTCGAAATGGAAGCCTTGACCGCGGTAACAGTGGCAGCGCTTACCGTGGTTGATATGTGCAAGGCGGTTGATAAAGGCTTAATAATACAAAATGTTCATTTGCTATCAAAATTTGGTGGCAAAAGTGGGGACTTTGTCTGGGGAGGTGAAAATCCATGCGCGGAAAGATAGAGGCAGTTTCCACTAGCCCAAGTAAAGGTATGCGCAAAGTTCCGCAACCTGTAGCTACGTTGTTGGCAGGACAGGGCGTGGCAGGAGATGCCCATGCTGGTTTTTCGCATCGGCAGGTTAGTCTCTTGGCAGTGGAGAGTATTCGCAAGATGCAGGCTATGGGAGTAGCCGTAACAGCGGGAGACTTTGCGGAGAACATTACCCTCAGTGCCATAGACTTGTCGCGGGTGTCCGTAGGCACTCGACTGACTCTAGGCGGCTCCGCCGTACTCTCTATCACGCAACTAGGAAAAGAATGTCATGAACGTTGTGCCATTTATTATCAAGCGGGTGACTGTGTGATGCCCCGCGAGGGGGTTTTCGCCGAGGTGCTACGTGGCGGTCAAGTCATGCCCGGTGATTCGGTAATCGTGTGGCCGAAGCTACAAGTCTTAGTGATTACTCTAAGCGATCGGTGCGCACGAGGGGAGACACAAGACGAGAGTGGCCCCGCTATAGCGAACGAGCTCACCCTGCTAGGTGCCACAGTGCAAGCAACTCTTCTCGCCGATGATTACGATCAACTTGTGCAGCAATTGCGATCCGCTTGTGACTGCGGCGACTTCGATGTCGTGCTTACCACAGGGGGGACAGGGCTCGCCCCGCGCGACATAACTCCTGAAGCAACATTAGCGGTGGTAGAGCGTGAGGTGCCCGGCATGGCAGAAGCCATGCGAGCTCTTAGCCTTAGTAAAACCCCCATGGCTATGCTCAGCCGGGCCGTAGTCGGGGTGCGCAAGAGGACCATGATCATCAATCTACCCGGGAGTAAGAAGGGGGCACTAGAGTGCCTCGGCATTGTGCTCCCCGTCTTGCCTCATGCGCAAGAAGTGATGCGCGGCCATAGCCTAGACTGTGGCCGTAGCCACAGTACTCGACTGTGGCCGTAGCCACAGTACTCGACTGTGGCCGTAGCCACAGTACTCGACTGTGGCCGTAGCCACAGTACTCGACTGTGGCCGTAGCCACAGTCTAGTAGACTGATAAACAAACGCAGACTTGCGGCGCGGACCTAAGGGTTCGCGCTTTTTTTGTAAAAAGAAAAAAATATTTTCGCCGCAGAGAAGGAACAGCACCTTGAGGGGAGAATAATAGTGGGTGAAAGTGGTGCATTGTGGTGGAAGGGGGCAAGACAGTGTTTTTAGGGCAACATGAACATAGCGTTGACGACAAAGGCAGGCTGTTCTTGCCCGCTAAATTTCGCGAACGTTTGGGCTCTCCCTTTGTGGTGACGAAAGGTTTAGATGGCTGTCTCTTTATCTATCCCTTGCGAGAATGGGAAGTTATCTCGCAGCGTTTGCAAGAAATGACGACTTCCCGCAGTGATGCACGGGCGTTCACGCGGCTCTTCTTCTCTGGTGCCGCCGAGCTCGATTTCGACAAACAAGGACGCATTAATATCCCAGAACCACTGCGGCAACATGCCATGCTAGCTAAAGATGCTGTAGTCATCGGAGCCGGACGGAGAGTTGAAGTGTGGAGTGCCGCCTCTTGGCAGGACTACTCTAGTAATGCACTCAAAAACTACGAACAAGTGGCGGAAGAACTGGAGACCATACTCTAAAGGACGGTGGGGAGCATTAACGCGCATGTACCTGTTCTACTGGAGGAGTCCGTAAGGGCTCTCGACCTACGTAAAGGCGAGGTAGTGCTAGATTGTACCTTTGGCCGTGGTGGTCACACGCGGCGTTTTCTTGAGGCAGTTGGGCCTACTGGCTTGGTGTTGGGCCTTGATGTAGATAGTGCCGCCCTCTTAGCCGCTAAGGAGATTACAGCCCCAAATTTTCGTTTCGTGGCCCTGAATTTTCGCAACTTAGATATAGCCCTGCGCACAGCTGGTATAGAAGAAGTGGACAAGGTGTTTTTTGACCTCGGTGTCTCTAGCCCTCAGTTAGACGAGGCGGCACGGGGTTTCTCTTACAGGACAGAGGCGCCTCTAGATATGCGCCTAGACAAGGATCTCGTGACGAGTGCAGAAGAGCTCTTGCAGCAGAGTAGCGAAGGGGAGCTAGCACAAATTCTTTGGGATTTTGGGGAGGAACGCTGGGCCAAACGAATTGCTTCCTTTATTGTGCTGGCGCGAGCCAAGGCTCCCATCAAGACGACCCTAGAGTTAGTGGAGATTATTAAGGCGGCTGTGCCCAAGGCGGTGCGGCAAGCCGAAGATCAGCATCCGGCCCGCCGTACTTTTCAGGCTCTGCGCATTGCCGTAAACGACGAGTTAGGTGCCCTCAAAGAAGGTTTAGAAAAAGGCCTGGTGGCGCTTAAAAATGGCGGAAGACTCGGCTGCATTGCCTTTCACTCTCTCGAGGACCGCATAGTGAAGCAATTTATGATTCACCATGCACGTGAGTGTCTGTGTCCGCAGGGCCTACCGCAGTGCGTGTGTAATCACCGACCACAAGTCAAGTTAATTACTAAGAAGCCCCTGGTGCCTACGCCAGACGAAGTGCGTGACAACCCCCGCAGTCGCAGTGCGCACTTGCGAGTGATCGAGAAATTGCCTAGGTTCTATTAAGCTGAGGGAGTGAATAACTGTGATACCAGCAAGAAAGCCTCTGCCTCTTGCTCCAGAACCCATATTAGAGAGAAGACGGCTTCCCGCCAAGAGGAGCAAAACTTCTCTCCTGCCGCGCTTTGTCAGGCGTGCCGCCTTGACACTGGCGATATGCGGCTTGTTGTTTGGCTACTCAGTGCATCGCCACGCGCAAATCGCTAGTTCGGAGCGAGATAT
The DNA here is from genome assembly GCA_018333655.1 of Bacillota bacterium. NCBI lineage: Bacteria > Bacillati > Bacillota > Bacillota bacterium. The sequence continues at coordinate 22,071 of JAGXTJ010000023.1, forward strand.
CGCTCATTTGACAGCAGAGATCGCTGAAATGGAAGCTCAGAATGCCAAGCTGCAGATAGAGGTGCTGGCATTATCATCCCTACCGCGCCTTGAGCGCGTGGCACGCCAAGAGCTAGGCATGATGAACCCCCAAGGCAGGCAGATTATTTTGGTCGGAGTGACTGGTGGCAACTAGGTGCGACAAAGGGGGGCGAATGAGTGTCTACTCCCATGGGTATGAAGCTTAGGGTAGCTAATTTGTTAGTGCTTTTCATCCTAGGCTGCGTGGTCTTGGTCTTGCGACTTGGTTTTCTGCAGTTTGTTCGTGGGCCCGAATTAGAGAGGTGGGCCATGGCACAATGGAGCAGGGATGTGGCTGTCTCACCTAGCCGCGGCGTTATCTATGATCGCAACCTGAGACCTCTTGCCGTCAGTGCTAATGCTGACACCTTGGTCGCACTCCCTGCCAAAATTGAGAATCCGGATGAAACTGCTGCCAAATTGGCTGCAGTTCTTGGTATTTCTCCGGAAGTGATTCATCGCGGCATTACGCGGCGTCTTGACCAAGTGTATATCGCGCGCCAGATCTCCCGCGAGCAGGCGGCGGCGGTGCGGGCTCTAAATTTGCCCGGCATTGACTTCAAAATTGAAACAGATCGCTACTATCCAAATGCTAATTTGGCTAGTCACCTACTAGGCTTTGTGGGTATAGATAACCAGGGGCTGGGTGGGCTGGAGCATAAGTATGATGCCACCCTGCGCGGTACTCCGGGTGAAGTTAGAAATCCTGCCGATGGCCGAAGAAACCCCCTGCAAAACGTAAGCCCTGAATATGTGCCGCCAGTGCCCGGCCAGAGCATCGTCCTGACCATTGATGAAGTCATACAACATATAGTGGAAAGAGAACTTGATGCTGCCATGACGCGTCACCAGGCCACCGCGGCTCTCGCTGTGGCCATGAATCCCCAAACGGGTGAAATCCTCGCCATGGCCAATCGCCCCGACTTTGACCCTAATGCCTTTAACCGCTACACTGAGGCCTTGTGGCGTAACACCGCCGTCAGTGACAGCTTTGAGCCTGGTTCCACTTTCAAGGTTGTCACGGCCGCAGCTGCCTTGAACGAGGGCGTTGTGAACGAGGAAGACCGTTTTTTTTGTACGGGCTCTGTTTCTGTAGCGGGCGTTAGGCTCGGTTGTTGGCGGGCTGGCGGGCATGGCAGTCAGAATTTCGCCGAGGTGTTTTGGCAGTCTTGCAACCCAGGTTTTGTCGATGTCGGCATGAAGCTAGGCCGAGAAACTCTCCAGGCCTACATCGACAAATTTGGCTTCGGCAGACGCACCGGCATTGATCTGCCTGGGGAAGCGCCTGGCGTTATGTTTCGGCGGATGGGGCCGGTCGAACTAGCGACGACAAGTTTCGGCCAAGGTCCTGCAGTGACCGCCTTGCAGCAAGTAGTGGCGCTCTCGGCCGCTGTCAATGGGGGCATAGTATATCGTCCCCGCCTTGTTAAGGAGATTAGAGACCAACAAGGTGTTGTGGTGCAAACGTTTCCTAAGGAAGTTGTAGGGCAAGCTATAACTGCCGATACTTCGGCGAGAGTACGCACGCTGCTCGAAGGAGCGGTGCTCTATGGGTCAGGACGAAATGCCTTTATAGAGGGCCAAAGAGTAGGCGGCAAGACCGGTACAGCCCAGATGGTTAGGGCGGGCGGGGGCTACTATGATGGCAGATACATCGCCTCATTCATCGGCATGGCACCCGCAGACGACCCCTCGATAGCCTTGCTAGTGATTGTAAGGGATCCACAGGGGCCCTATGGTTACTATGGTAGCCAAGTTGCCGCACCCGCTTTTCGGGCTATGATGGTTGATATTTTGCGCTACCTGAACGTAGAGCCCCACAGTGGGGGTTCGGTTTTGGCCGAGCCTGCTCTCGTTACGGTGCCAGAGCTACGGGGTCTTAGTACTACGGCTGCTCTTGCCCATCTCCGCGACCTTGGGTTAAACTTACGTATGGAGAAGGTGGGCGATCGTGTCATTTCGCAAACGCCTACGCCGGGGGCCGCAGTTTCTGTGGGGACAACGGTCATCGTTGAACTAGGAACCGCACAAGATCCCCTGGGGCGAATCGTCGTTCCTGATGTGCGCGGTCTCTCCATGCGCGACGCCAGCCTTAAAATGTCCGCTGCGGGACTACGTATTGTGGTGACTGGGACGGGGCTGGCCGTAACTCAAGACCCACTTCCTGGAGAAGAAGTCGATATATCTACCATCGTAAGAGTCACTTTTCGCCCGTGAGAGAAGGAGTGGACAAGGTGCAATTTGACAGCCTGCTACAGGGGATTACAGCTATAGCACGCGAAGGCGATGCCGAGGTTGTGGGTGTCACCGACGTGTTACAACAAGTGCGCCCGGGGTACCTGTTTGTCGCCATCAAGGGGAAGCGGGTCGACGGGCATGATTTAGTAGCAGAGGCTCTGTCGCGCGGCGCAGTGGCAATTGTGTGCTCGCGGGGGGTGTCTTTGCCCATAGGCATCGCCTCTGCACAGGTTCCCGATACTAGGGTCGCCCTAGCTCATCTCGTTTCTAATTTTTATGGAACACCCGCCGCCAAGATGCGCATGGTAGGTGTTACTGGTACTAATGGTAAGACCACTACCTCTTTTCTTATACAGTCCATTTTGCGTGAGGCCGGCTTCAAGGTAGGGTTACTCGGCACCGTGCATGTAGACAATGGCGACTATGTAGAACCCGCGACCTTGACTACCCCCGATGCGCCTCTTCTGTATGCGAGCTTGGCGCGCATGGTCGAAAACGGGGTGGACCATGCCGTCATGGAGGTTTCTTCGCACTCGCTCGTACTCGGCCGTGTAGAGGCCATAGAGTACGACACGGCGGTATTTCTCAACCTCACCCAAGATCATCTTGATCTGCATGGAACTATGGAGGCGTACTTTGAGGCCAAGGCAGGGTTGTTTACACATCTAGGTAAGGTCGCCAAGAAAGCCCCCAAAACCGCGGTCATCAATCTAGATGACGCGTATGGTCAGCGCTTAGTAGGCCTGTGCGATAGCAAGGTGCTCACCTATGCCCTAGACCAAGCGGCTGACTTTTTTGCACGTGATGTGCGTGGGGACGCCAGCGGCGCCTCCTTTTGCCTGGTGACGCCTTCTGGCGAGTGCGAGGTAACCATTTCTACCCCAGGCCGGCATAGTATATATAATGCGCTGGCCGCAGCCGGAGCTGCATGGGCCGAAGGAGTCGAGCTGGCAGCTATAGCGCGGGGGCTGGCTCGGCCGACTGTGCCTGGCCGCATGGAGCGTGTGGACGCGGGGCAGCCTTTTGACGTCTTCATAGACTATGCCCATACTCCTGATGGTCTAGATAACGTCTTGCGGGCGGCGAGATCGTTCACGCGCCATCGTCTGATCGTAGTGTTTGGTTGTGGTGGGGATCGTGACCGAGGCAAGAGGCCTCTCATGGGTGAGATTGCGGCTCGTCTGGCCGACCTCGTTATTCTTACCTCAGATAATCCGCGTCGGGAAGAACCGACCTCTATTTTGCAGGAGATATTGTCTGGCATTACAGAGACCGACGCTCGCGAGAGAGTACTGGTGGAAGTTTCTCGGGCGGAAGCCATTCGTAAGGCCATTTTTATGGCCCGTCAAGGTGATGTTGTCCTTCTGGCGGGCAAGGGCCACGAGAACTACCAGATTTTTCGGGATGAAACCATTCACTTTGATGATCGCGAAGTGGCAAGCTTGGCCCTAGGAGAGATGAGCGATGCCTAAGTTATCTCTGTTGGCGCTCTGCGCGGCTGTCGATGGGGTTCTCATCGGCAGGGACTGCGAGCTCTCGGGAGCCGTGGCGGATCACAGGCAAGTTAAACCCGGCAACGTGTTCTTTGCCTTGCCAGGGGCGCGCCATGACGGGCATGACTATGTGGCAGAGGCCGTAAAACTTGGCGCAGCCGCGGCCATCGTCTCGCGCGGTGGTGAATACCCTTGCCCTGTAGTCATGGTGCCTGATACCAGAGAGGCGCTAGGTAGGATGGCCAGAGAGCACCTAGCCAGTAGCAGTGCCAAGGTGGTGGCCATCACAGGCAGTGTCGGCAAGACGAGTGTCAAAGAATTAACTGCAGCGGCTCTCGCTGGGACGATGAAGGTGTACCGTAGCCCGGGCAATTTTAATACCGAAGTAGGCCTGCCACTTAGCGTTCTCAATCATGTCGATGAAGAAGTCTTGGTGCTCGAGATGGGGATGCGCGGTTTGGGGCAGATTGCTGCCTTGACCGCAATTGCGCCCCCTGATGTCGTAATCATGACTAATGTCGGTGAAGCTCATATTGAACTTTTGGGTTCACGCGCGAACATTGCTCGTGCCAAGGGAGAAATTCTGCTCGGTATGAATGTAGGTGGCACCGCTATCTTGAATCGCGATGACGACTTCTATGACTTTCACCTGCTTTTGGCCACAGGACCGGTGCTTTCCGTAGGTTCTCATAAGGAAGCCGACTTGCGGCTTACCGAAGTGGTGATGGATGAAAAAGGGAATAGCCACTACACTCTCTGTAGCGGTACGGAAGCCTGGCAAGTACACACCCCCTGGCCAGGGCGTCACAATGCACAGAACTCAGCCATGGCCATTGCCGCCGCTGTTGTACTGGGCGTGGACATCGCGCAGGCCATAAAAGGGCTAGAAGCCTGTCAGATCGCCAGTCAGAGACTTGAAATACTCGTTGTGCCCCGTGGCTACACCCTCATCGACGATACCTACAATGCCAGCCCGTCCTCTGTGGTGGCGGCACTTTGCACCCTAGACGAATATGCTGGAGTGCGACGCAAAATTGCTGTGCTAGGCAGCATGTTTGAACTCGGCGAACGCTCGGCGGCCGCGCATCAAGAGGTGGGGGAAGTGGCAGCTAGGGTATGTGACCTAGTGCTGACTTTGGGCCGGGAGGCCGAAGAAGTAGCGCGGGTGGCAGAAGCTAGGGGCGTTCGCAGTATACACTGCGAAAGTGTTGCGCAAGTACTTCTGGTCTTGCAAAAAGAACTACAGCCTGGCGACGTAGTCTTAGTCAAGGGTTCGCGGGGCATGCAGATGGAGCGCATTGCTGACCTGTGCCGCAGAGGAGATGTTTAAGTTGCCGTACGAATTCTTACTAGCCTTTGCTCTGGCGCTTATCATGTCCTTAGCTCTCGGTAAGTTGGGCATACCACTCTTGCACCGGCTAAAGTTTGGCCAAGTGGTACGGAGCGACGGGCCTTCCTCGCATGCAACCAAACGAGGTACCCCCACCATGGGTGGAGTCATTTTCTTAATACCAGCCCTGCTCGTCACTTGGTGGTGGGGGGGGGCTGTTAGGCTTAGTTTTACCATGCTCGTAGTGATCGCCGTGTTTACTCTAGGCTTTGCGCTGGTCGGTCTGGCCGATGATGCTCTAAAAGTTGTATTCCGTCGCAGTCTTGGCTTGCTGGCTAGGCAAAAATTGTACTGGCAGACGGTTCTCACCGCGGCAGCAGCGCTCGTGCTCTACTCTGTCGGCCATAGCACTGTTCTAGTTATGCCCTTTGTGGGGTGGCGATTTGAGCTTGGCCTATTCTACTGGGCTTTTCTGCTCTTCATTGGGCTGGCCTTTAGCAATGCGGTCAATCTCACCGATGGTATCGATGGCTTGGCAGGGGGGACAATGATGTTCGCGTCGTTGGCCTACGTGGTCATTGGTCTGGTGACTGGGGTCCTTCCGGTGGTCATTTTTTCCTTGGCGCTTATGGGCGGCCTGCTAGGTTTCCTCTACTACAACCGTCATCCGGCGCGCGTGTTCATGGGCGATGTTGGTTCATTGGGACTCGGGGGGGCGTTTGTGTCCATGGGTGTGCTTACCGGGACTGAATTGCTGCTGCCCATTATTGGAGCGGTCTATGTGTGGAGCACCTTTTCCGTGACTTTACAGGTGGCCTTTTTTCGACTCACGGGGGGTAGAAGATTTTTTCGCATGGCGCCGTTTCATCACTCACTAGAGTTGCGGGGTTGGTCGGAGAGACGCATCGTCTTGGTTTACTATGCAGCCAGCGCTGTCTGTGCTTTGGCGGGAATTTTAGGATTGGCGGGAATGGGGGGATAAAATTGCGTGGCAAGAGCGCACCAGACTATGCACTGCTCATCTTCATACTCGCCCTAGTTACGGCCGGCGTGGTCATGGTATATAGCGCGAGCTTTCCCCTTTCATTAACGAGGCATGGACATGGCTGGTTTTTCGCCCTTCGGCAGATGCTGTGGGCGATTGCCGGAATAGTAGCCTTAACTATAGCAAGCTACATCAACTACAGGAAGTGGCAGCAGGCCTCGACAGTGCTGTTGTTGGCGACGATCCTGCTACTACTAGCTTTGTATGTGCCTGGGGTAGGTTTCTCGGTACAAGGATCCACGCGTTGGATAAACCTCGGTCTATTCAACTTGCAACCTTCGGAAATCGCCAAAGTAACTATGGTGATGTGGGTCGCGGCCTTTTTGGCCCGGAAAGCAGACAGGTTGCGGAGTTTCACTAAGGGAACCATGCCCGTGCTTCTGGTCACAGGCCTTGTGGCCGGGCTAATCTTTGACCAGCCGGACTTAGGCACGGCGGTGGCGATAGTCCTCGTAATGTGCTTGGTGCTCTTTGCGGGTGGCTTGCCTTGGGGACAAATAATCTCTTTAGGCGTTCTAGGTATCGGCTTGCTCGCTGTCGGCATCAAGACAGCGGATTACCGCCTCGAACGTTTTATGTCCTTTCTTAACCCCTGGCAAGATCCTTTGGATACTGGCTACCACATCATTCAGTCCCTCTATGCCATTGGCTTGGGCGGGGTCTTTGGCAGAGGGCTTGGCGAGAGTATTCAAAAAAGGTTTTTCCTGCCGGAGCCTCATAATGACTTTATATTCGCCATCATCAGCGAGGAATGGGGTTTTATAGGCGGGGCAGTCATAATTGCCTTGTTTGGCGCGGTAGCGTGGCGTGGGCTGAGAATTGCTGCTCGCGCGCCCGATAAATTTAGCGGTCTACTGGCAACGGGACTAACGTCCATGATTGTATCGCAAGCATTTATTAATATGGGGGTCGTTACGGGGTTGATGCCAGTAACTGGTATTACCTTGCCCTTTATTAGCTATGGGGGTAGTTCTCTCCTCATGGTCATGGGTTCCGCAGGGGTTCTGCTCAACATTTCAAGATTTTGCCGCGAATGAGGTATGAAATGAAGATTAGGGTCATTTTTTCCGGTGGTGGAACGGGGGGACATGTCTATCCCGCCATTTCTCTGGCGCACGAGGTTTTAAGGCGGCATCCTGGCGCCGAAGTGCTCTTTGTCGGAGCTAAGCGAGGCTTAGAAAACCAAATCGTGCCGCGCGAGGGTTTTCGGCTCATGACTTTAGAGACAACCTCTTTGCCGCGTCGGCTCTCTTTGGAGCAGCTACGTACCGTGTACCGCGCCTTGCGCGGGGTAGTACAGGCGCGCCGCATACTCCGTGATTTTTCTCCTGACCTTGTGGTGGGCACGGGGGGCTACGCCGCATTTCCGCTGCTTATGGCCGCCGCACTAGCCGACTACCCAACCCTTATTCACGAGCAGAATGCTTATCCGAGCTTGACGAATCGTCTACTATCTCGCTTTGTGGACAAGGTTGCCGTCAGCCATCGTGAAGCCGGGTCGTTCTTTCCCTCACACAAGGTGGCAGTAACGGGCAATCCTCTGCGCCCCGAGATTCTAAGTGCCGATAGAGAGAGTGCCCGCTTGCGCCTTAATATCGCGCCAGAGGATAAGGTGTTGGTCGCCGTCGGCGGCAGTGGGGGAGCAAAAGTGCTCAGTGAAACCCTCAGCGCTTGCTACAAGGAATTTGCGCTCAAAAAAATCCGGGTCTTTCACGTTACTGGTAGGCGCGACTATGAAGCCATTAGCCGAGTGGCGCGTGAATATCTCGGGCCCTACTTGACGCTTATCGAGTATGCGACGAATTTGCCGGAGCTTCTCGCCGCCGCAGACTTGGTAATCTCACGCCCGGGCGGAACGACAGCGGAGCTCGCCTATCTAGGAAAACCAAGCATCCTCATCCCCGCTCCGATAGCCGCGGAGAACCACCAGTATCATAACGCGAAGGTGTTCAGTGAGGCAGGGGCTGCTATTCTCATCCCCGAACACACTTTGACTCCCCATCTTCTTAGCGAGAAAGTAAGCGAAGTTCTGTTTAACGAAGCAGTGCTTTCGCAGATGTCACGAAAGGCCTATACGCTCTCTTTCCCTAGTGCGACCATGACTATATGCGATTTGCTAGACGGGCTAATCAGCTAGCTCGGCAAGTAGCAATGCCATGCTCCCCGGCATAGGATGGTGCAACGATATGGATTGCACCGCTCTGCGAAAGGAGTGAAAGAAGCTTGGAGCGTTATGTCATCTCTGGCGGGAAACCTCTGCGTGGCGTGATCGACATTACCGGGGCCAAGAACGCCGCCCTCCCCATTATTGCCGCCTGCTTACTCACGGAGGAGGCGGTACTTCTCCGCAACATGCCGTCGCTAACGGACATTGGTGTCATGCAAGGTATCTTACATAGTCTAGGTGTCAACAGCCAACTCACTGCCGGGGACTTCTTTGTTCATCCCAATGTAGTAAAGAGCCACATCATCCCCGAAAACCTGATGCAAGAAATGCGTTCGTCGGTGATCATCGTGGGGCCCTTGCTGGCCCGCTACGGCAAGGTAAGCGCTTCCTATCCTGGGGGTTGTGCCATTGGGGCTCGTCCCATCGACTTGCATATCATGGGGCTAAGGGCGCTGGGGGCTACCATTGTCGAGGAGGGGAGGGGGTCTCTGACGGTCACGGCCAAGAAACTACGAGGGGCTCGTGTGAAGTTAACATCACCAAGTGTGGGTGCCACCGAGAACATTATGATGGCGGCAAGTTTGGCCATAGGTGACACCATCATTGAAAACGCGGCTAAAGAGCCCGAGGTAGTCGACCTGCAAAATTTCTTAAATGCCATGGGTGGTAAAGTTTCGGGGGCGGGAACCGATTGCATACATATCTCCGGAGTCAGCTCCCTCAGCGGTACAGAGTACACTATTATGTCGGATCGCATTGTGGCTGGTACATATCTCTTGGCAGCGCTCATGACAGAAGGAGAGATAACGGTACGTTCTGTTGTGCCCGAGCACCTAGAGCCCTTGTTAGTAGTGCTGCGTGCCATGGGTGCCGAGCTCTCTCTGACCGCAAGTGAAGTGAAATGTAGAGTAAGGGGTAGGCCACAGGCTGTAGGCGAAATCGTCACCTCTCCCCATCCTGGGTTCCCTACGGATCTGCAGGCTCCGATGCTCGCGGCATTGTGCCTGGCAGAAGGTACATCCGTCCTCACCGAAGGGGTATTTGAGAGCAGGTTTGGGCATGTCGAAGAGCTAAACCGCATGGGTGCCTGTGTTGCCGTGGACGGGAGTCAAGCAGTTATTAAAGGGGTAGCGCGATTAACAGGCGCGGTAGTAAAGGCCACAGACCTAAGGGCGGGGGCAGCACTTACCTTAGCGGGACTTTCGGCTAGAGGCACAACCGTGGTAGAAGATATTTACCACATAGACCGCGGGTATGTAGCCATAGAGGAGAGTCTAGCACGTCTTGGCGGTCAGATCAGACGCGAGAAGTAGAGGGGGAGTTTTCATGGTGAGAGGAGCGTTTCTCATATTTCTCGTGCTCCTTTTTTGCTGGCAAATGGTACAAGCTCCCTGGTTCTTCAGCCTAGAGCAGGTCGAAGTCAAGGGTGTAGAGACCTTGACTGCGCGACATGTGGAGGAGTTGGCAGGCGTATGGCGGGGGGCTAATCTCCTGCGGCTCAATCTAAGTGAAGTTGTCGAGCGATTGTTAGCGCACCCGCAAATTGCCGCAGCTTCTGTGCGGCGCATCTGGCCAAATAAACTAGAAATTTCTGTCGAAGAGAACATTGGCCTAGCGGTCATCCCCTATCATGATGGCTTTGTCGAGATCGATGGCCTTGGCCGCGTAATTTCTATAGTACATGACTTTAGTCGTGTCAATTTGCCGATTATCACGGGGGTACCGCTCACACAGGCCTATCTTGGCGACACAATTATACATCCGCTGTTCGCAGTAGCTCATCAGGTAGTGCTAAATTTGCCAGGCAGTGTAAGGCCAAGTATTTCCGAAATACATGTCACCGCCAATGGTTTTGTTAACATGACCACGACAGCGGGTGTGTTGATTCGATTAGGCAGTAATGCCCATACACAGTCACGTCTTGCATTGCTTCCTGCCGTGCTTTATGCTTATAAAGAGAGGGGATTGTCGCGAGAAACGACGGCCTACATCGATATGACAGGTGAGGTCCCCGTATATAAAGGACGGTAATAAATGAAAGGTCGCTCTCATGTCGCCCTCACCGCTGTTTGCCTCTTGCTGGGCTGGCTTCTAGCACTGCAGATTCGCAGCACCGGAAATTTCGCCACTGTTGTCCCTGACCTGCGTACTTCGGAAATGCGGGTGCTGCTGATGGACGCCATGCGCCAAAATCAGAATCTTCAAGTAGAACTTGATGGCCTGCGCGAGCAGCTCAGGGGATACGAAGTTGCTGCCACCAGAGGTGAAGGCGTGCTCGAGCAGTTGCACAGTAATTTAGAGAATGCTCGCGTCTTGGCCGGCATTACCGCCGTCATGGGACAGGGCATATCCGTGACCATTAATGATAGTCAGCGTTTAGCAGCAGCAACTGATGACCCGGCCGTTTTTATTGTCCATGATGAAGATATTTTAAAAATAGTTAATGTGTTGCGGGCTGCCGGAGCGGAAGCTATCTCTGTCAACGGACAGCGACTCTTGGCGACTAGTGAAATTCACTGTGCCGGACCTTCAGTGTCCGTGAACAACACCCGCATTGCCGCTCCTTTTGTAGTGACTGCCATTGGCGATAATAAAGCTTTAGAAAGCGCCTTACGCATGCGCGGTGGTATTATTGAAACACTCAGCTACTTTGGCATCGAGATAGAGTTGAGGCTGCATGAAAAAGTAACGGTGCCTGGGTTTACGCAGCCGCTACGGTTCGAATGGGCAGAGCCTGTATTGGGGAGATAGGATAATGTTACTAGCTACAGTCGGTTTAATGATGGGACTCCTGCTCGGGTTTGTCAGCGGCGTGAGAATTCCCCCACACTTAGCTCCCTATACCGCGGTAGCTCTTCTTGCGGCCGCAGACTCGCTCCTCGGGGGTTTAAGGTCTTCGCTGTCTGGCACCTTTGACGACACAATTTTTGTAAGTGGGTTGCTTAGCAATGCCCTGCTGGCAGCACTGCTCGCCTTCGTTGGGGATAGAATGGGCATTAATCTTTACCTGGCCGCAGTGGTGGCGTTTGGAGTGCGGATTTTTCAAAATCTCGCCATCATACGCAGGATGCTCCTGTTGCGAGTGTGATAGAATGAATGAGTATAGAGAAGGGCGGTGGACGAGTGCGGAAAGAACTGATTGCGAGTTTGGATGTCGGGACAGCCAACACTCGCTGTGTCATTGCCGAAATTAATCAGCGCGGTGAAGTGCAAATTCTCGGCATGTGTAGCCGCCCTTCGGCAGGTATGCGCAAAGGGCTGATAGTTGATGTTGAGGCCAGTGCAGCTTCCGTCAGAGAGGTGGTAGCATTTGCAGAGCGCATGGCGGGGGGCACTACAGCCTCTCTTTTTGTGGCTCTCTCTCCACTACACGCGGTGCTGCAGCCCTCTAAAGGCATGGTGGCAGTACTAGGCGCTGACCACGAGGTCTGTCAAGAAGATATCGATCGAGTTATGCAGGCAACTAGGCTGGTCAATCTGCCACCCAACAGAGAAATCGTAGACATGGTGGCGCTGCAGTACATAGTAGATGGATACGGCGGTCTAAAAGATCCGGTGAACATGATAGGCATGCGCTTAGAGCTAGAGGCTATGTTGGTGGTAGGTAACTTAACTGCCCTGTCTAATCTTAGGCGCAGCGTAGAGCGCGCGGGCTATGCTGTGGAAGGTTTCGTGCTCAAGCCTCTCGCCCTGGGAGAGTTGCTCTTAAGCGAGGACGAACGCGAGCTAGGTGTCGAGCTGGTTGATGTCGGTGCCGCGGTAACCGAGATGGCGTATTTTGAAGAAGGAGCTTTGCGCTCGATCGCCGCAGTCCCCCTTGGCGGCGCTTATGTGAGCAACGACCTGACTCTAGGGCTGCGTGTAAGCACCAAGACGGCGGAGCGCCTCAAGACGGAAGTTGACTGGTTTACCCAACCCCCGGACAGAGCCATAGATTTAGCTAGTTTTGGGCATGTAGAGGCTAGAAAAGTCACGGCGGGTGAGATTATCGATGTTATGGAGCCCCGTTATGAAGAGATATTTAACATGGTGCGGCAGCAGTCTCGTGAGATGAACGGCAGCGATGTACCTAATGGCGGCTATGTGGTCACTGGTGGCACTGCCAAGCACAAGTCCTTTCTCGCCCTACTGAGACGAATTTTGGGAAATCGTGTAAGGGTAAGCCTTGAAACCTACGGTGCCGTCGATGACCCAGGCTACAATGCCGCGGTGGCAGTGTTGACATATGTTCTTAATCGGCGCGGCGGACAAGCTAGTGTCAACAAACAACAGAAGAGCGGGCGCGGAATTATGGACAAGGTAAAAGGTTTTTTCCAAGATTTTTGGGAGTAGTATGGGGGGCGAGAGAGAGTGTTAGAGTGGGATAACGATTATAATCAACCTGCTAAAATTAAAGTTATAGGTGTCGGTGGCGGCGGCAGTAATGGCGTCAACCGCATGATTGAGGCCGGACTTAAAGGGGCAGAATTTATTGCCGTAAATACCGATGCACAGGCTTTGAGTGCATCGCTGGCTACTCACAAGTTGCAGATTGGAGAAAAACTCACCCGTGGGCTGGGTGCAGGTGCTAATCCCGAGGTGGGTACTAAGGCGGCTGAAGAAAGTCGCGAAGTGCTGGCTAAGGCCCTTAAGGGGGCGGACATGATTTTCGTGACCGCTGGCATGGGCGGTGGCACAGGTACTGGTGCCGCACCGATTGTGGCCGAGGTGGCGCGAGATTTGGGTGCCTTAACCGTGGGTGTAGTCACAAAACCATTCGGGTTTGAGGGCAAACGACGCATGACACAGGCCGAGCGTGGTATTGCCGCACTGCGTGAAAAAGTAGATACAATTATCGTTATCCCCAACGACCGCTTGCTACAGGTAGCGGATAAAAATACGACATTTATGGAAGCTTTCCGCATGGCCGATGATGTGCTCAGGCAAGGTGTACAAGGCATCTCTGACGTCATGATGGTTCCTGGCATCATCAATGTTGACTTTGCCGATATCAAAGCCATTATGTCTAATGCTGGCTCAGCCTTGATGGGTATTGGTAAGGCCGTTGGCGAGGGCCGCTGCATTGCCGCCACCAAGATGGCGATATCAAGCCCTCTGCTCGAAACATCCATAGACGGTGCTAAGGGCGTTTTGCTAGCTATTACAGGAGGGCCTTCCCTCAGCCTGTTTGAGGTTGATGAGGCCGGTAAAATTATACAACAGGCCGTAGACGTAGATTCTAACTTTATCCTCGGCGCGGTGATAGACGAAACGATGGGCGAAGAAGTGAGGGTTACCGTTATCGCCACTGGCTTTGAAGGGCGCAAACCTAAGGAGCATGTGTTTGATGGCATCACCATTTCTCCGCTTGATGACAATCAACTAGACATCCCAACTTTTGTACGCCGAAAACGCAGCTTTGATAAATAATTATCTACGAAAAATGACATTTTTCAACACCCCTAGCTCATTATAATCATCATGAGCGGGGGTGTTTGTCTTGGTCATATACCTTGACTCACTGTGGTTACTGAATTGGGCCATGAATTGGTGGCTGCTGTGGGCTACCGCTAAAACTCTGCGTCGGCAGGCACCTCGCGCCCGACTAATGTGGGCAGCTTCTCTTGGGGCGATGTCCTCCCTACTTTGGCTATTGCTCCCAGGGCCAACTTGGGTGCTGTTCTCACTGAAGGTAGTAGTCGCCATAGCGATGGTTAACTGCTGCTTTACCCCGAGGGGACTTAGGCAGTGCCTAGAGCATACAGGCGTGTTCCTGCTTATCTCGGCTCTCTGTGCTGGTCTTACCCTAGGCATGGCCCTTTTTGGAGTAGGGGGGGTGAGCGAAGCGCTGCCTAGTATGGGCTGGTACATTGTGGTAGGCGGACCGATCTTGATGACCCTGCCTGTGCAGCGACTGTGGGCGAACTTGGGGCGGCAATTCCGTCACAGTGAACAGAGCGCGCGCTTTGAGTTTGTTTTACAGGGGATTTCGGTTTCGCTCCTCGGCCTACTCGACACGGGCAATGTTTTGCTCGAGCCACTGAGCTACCGTCCGGTGGTGGTGGTCGATGCAGAAGCCATATCAGATTTGCTGCCCGAAGAGCTGCTGTCGCTCGTGTATCAATGGGATAAATTGGGCGAAACCTTGCTTGACTCATTGCCAGACTGGCTGGCCTCTAGGCTCACTCTCATACCCTATACCGCGGTGGCAGGGGGAGGAATGATGGTCGGTATTCGTCCGGATTCATGCTCTATTCTAGTCAAGGGCAGCTGGCACCCTGTGGACGCCGTAATCGGGTTTGCCCCTCTCGAATTTGCTGCAGGAGAAAAGTTCGCTTTACTACCTGCGGAAGTCTGGCCGATGGATTAAGAAGGGAGAATGAATGATGATCCGCACCAATCTCTGGCGTTTGCGCTTTTGGCTCGTCTTCCTCCGGGTACTACGCCTCTTAGGGGTGCCATGGGTGCCTCGAGCTGTTCATTTTGTCGGTAGCTCCGAAGCCCTGCCGCCCCCCCTCACGGAAGAAGAGGAGCATTACCTTATCGAGGGCTTAAAGAGCGGTGACTTTGCTGTCAAGTCGGTGTTAATTGAACGCAACCTGAGACTAGTAGTCTACATTGCGCGCAAGTTTGAGAACACCGGCCTGCCCATTGAGGACTTGGTTTCCATAGGTTCAATTGGGCTCATCAAAGCTGTCAATACCTTTAATCCCGCCCGTAATATCAAGCTCGCCACCTATGCCTCTCGGTGCATTGAAAACGAGATACTGATGTACTTGCGACGCAACCAAAAGAACAAAGTTGAAGTCTCACTTGACGAGCCTTTAAATATTGACTGGGACGGCAACGAACTGCTGCTCTCTGATGTCATCCCGGTAGAAAATAGCGAGGTTCATCGGGCGCTAGAAGCGGAAGTGGACCGGCGTATGCTGCAAAGCGCCATGTCTAAACTGAGCGCGAGGGAGCAGAGGATTATAGAACTGCGTTTTGGTCTCCATGATGGGCGGGAGCGCACTCAGAAAGAAGTGGCAGACCTACTCTGCATCTCACAGTCCTACATATCTCGTCTCGAAAAACGAATTCTAAATCGTTTGAAGCGAGAATTTAGGAAAATGGAGTAATTACCCCCCTTTTCTTGTTATCCCCTGTATTAAAGTGGCACAAAGATGGTGATAATTCATCATGAGTGGCATGAAGGGGGAAACACAGTGAACCGAGTGGAGATATGTGGCGTAAACACCTCGAAACTACAAGTACTTGGCAATGCCAAAATGCGCGACTTGTTCATTGCTATACAGCAAGGCGACGAAGCCGCCCGCGAAAAACTTATTATGGGCAATCTGCGCCTGGTGCTAAGTGTCATACAGCGTTTCAACAACCGTGGGGAACTAGTCGATGATCTGTTCCAAGTCGGGTGCATAGGACTTATGAAAGCTATCGATAATTTCGATCTCAAACATAATGTCAAATTCTCTACCTATGCCGTACCGATGATCATTGGGGAAATTCGCCGCTACTTGCGCGACAACAATCCCATACGTGTAAGTCGCTCGCTGCGCGACATCGCCTACAAGGCGCTACAGGTGCGCGACGCCCTAGTCACCAGGAATGGTAGAGAGCCAACAGTTAGTGAGATAGCCGAAGAGCTACACTTGCCTCGTGAAGAAGTTGTGTTTGCGCTCGACGCCATACAAGAACCAGTGTCTTTGTTTGACCCTATCTACCAAGAGGGTGGCGACCCCATATACATTATGGACCAAATCAAGAGTGAAAAAGATAATGATGCCTACTGGTTAGAAGGTATCGCCATTAAAGAAGCGCTCTTTAGACTCAGTGATCGAGAAAGGCACATCGTCAACCTGCGGTTTTTTGCTGGCAAAACGCAGATGGAAGTGGCGGACGAGATAGGAATATCTCAGGCGCAGGTCTCGCGCTTAGAGAAAGCGGCCTTGGTCCAGATGAAAAAGCTCATTGCCGATCGCGGTGAAAAGTGATGTGGCAAAAAGTGGTCGCAACCTTGCTCCTACTGTTAATGATACTCGGACCGCGTGGCGGCGCCACCATGCGCAGTAGAGAGATTATTCGCCTCCATGTGCATGCCCACAGCGATACCGAAGAAGAGCAGCGACTGAAACTAGCAGTAAGGGATGCCTTGCTGGGTGAAATTAACCGCCTAGTAAGTGAGGCGGAAACACCTTCTCAGGCGGAGAAACTAATCGAGAGGGCCTTGCCTGGCCTCACATCCCTGCTACAGAGCACCCTACAAAAAGAGAAGTCGCCCCATGTTGGGCAGGTAAAATGGGGGGTGTTTCTCTTCCCTAGCAGGGTCTACGGCCAACTGGCCTTGCCTGCCGGACGTTACCGCGCTTTGAATGTCCACATTGGCGAGGGAAATGGTAGAAACTGGTGGTGCGTGATGTATCCTCCCCTCTGCTTCGTCAACGGTGTAGTCGGACAATCGACGGAGAGGCGCTTCGATTCGGCCCTGCGAAACCTCGTGCAAAGTCTCTGGCGCCGTCTGCGCAACTAGGAGTAGCATTAACACCCCTTCTTCCTCATATAACACTATGAAGGAGAGGGGGTGTGCTTGTGCTGCGAGTTTCGGACTTGCGCGAGAAAGAGATTGTGAACATTCTCGATGGAAGGCGCATCGGCTTTATTGGCGACCTAGATGTTGATGTTCAGGAAGGGAGAATCCGTGCCCTCATAGTGCTGGGGCAAGGGAAGCTGCTCGGTTTGTTCGGACGCGACGATAATGTGTATATCGCCTGGGACAAAATTGTGAAGATAGGCCTTGATGTGATTTTGGTGGATATGCCTAGTCTGGAGACACCGTGTTTAGAGGATGAATTGTCATGAACACCCAAGATGTAGTACCATAGAGACAAGAGGTATCTATGGATTGGGGTGGAACGGGTGAAATGCCCCCAGTGTGACTGCGTAGACAGTCGGGTAGTTGATAGTAGGCCGACCGCTGAAGACAGCACCATTCGTCGCCGGCGCGAGTGCCCAGCATGCCTGCGCCGCTTCACTACTTACGAGAGGCTGGAAGAACAACCTATAGTGGTCATCAAGAAAGATGGTAGCCGGCAATTATTTAGTAGGAGCAAAATTCTCTCTGGCCTTCTTAAGGCCTGTGAGAAACGCCCTGTGCCCCTCGACGTTTTGGAGGCCGCTGTCCTAGACATCGAGGCGAAACTCGCGAATGAAATGCCCTCCGAAATTCCGTCCGCGCGTATAGGCGAGTTAGTCATGGAACGACTGCAGAACATAGATGAAGTGGCCTATGTGCGCTTCGCCTCCGTGTATCGCCAGTTTACAGATATCAATAATTTTCTCGGTGAACTCGAAAAGTTGCTCAAGGTGCGAGGACAATGAAAGAGGTGTCTAAAGCACTGCTAGAAGGTAAAATTCGCGACCTCCTTTTGGAGAATGTGATGGCCACGCCTTGGCATGATGCTCTGCGCCAGGGTCTAGTTTACGTGCACTCGCTCACGCCAGACTTTCGTTCCCTGCTTTTCGTTCCGGAGTTCCGCACCCTGCAGGCCAAAGATGAAGCTTCGTACATCCTAGGGCTTGTCCACGCTGGCAAGTTAGCTTCTTGGCAGGCAGCCGAGCTTGCGCTACCGCATTTTGTCACAGATATTGGCCTTCCCTGCTTGCAGCTTTACGGCCCAAAGCGCTTGGCGGCAGTGTTTCGGCAGCTTTTCGCCCTTTGGTCTCTCCCGCCGCAGAGCACTATCTCGCTCAACTTAGGCGACGACTTAGACCGTGACTCCCTAGTCGTTATGGAGACAGTGCTCGACGTTCTCGATCAGGGGGCAACTTTTCTGGAGCCCCAGGTCATCATGCGCGTGCGCAGGGGGGTGAATCTCGAACGCGAGAGCGGTGGGTATAAAATTCTGCATAAAGCGCTAGACATGGCTCGCTCTCGGGCGGGTATGGCCTTTGCGCTCATGGATTCTCCCCGCAACAGCTCCTTTATGGGTCTTATGGCCTTTTCGAAATATGGCTTGCGCTTAGAGCCGGCACGACTTGACTTCTATCAAGGTACGAGGGGACAAACGATAGGGGGACAGGTTTCTCTCAACTTAAGTAAAACACTCATCCACGGCGTATCCGGCTTAAAAGAGAACCTCGCCATCGCCGCGAGAATCCTGGCTACTAATCTCGAGCTTACGGCGCGCGAAGGAGGCCTCGTAAAGATGGGGGATACTCCTCTCATCATCAACTTGGGCGGCCTCCACTACTATCCCGTGTCGCATGAGCTATTTGACATGCTAGGGCTTATTAGCGAGCAGGTAGCAAGTTTGCGACGTGAGTTTGATCTTAATATTATGCTGGCGGCTACTGGGGAGGACGTGCCTTTTGCCTCGGGTGACGACAGGGGTGTTAGTAAGCATAAGATTTCGGCCTTGGTAGCAAGCATGGAGCAGTACTTGCCAGCGGGGCATTGTTTGCGACTCCCCGCCGGTCTCCACTTGAGTATAGAAGACCTCTACGAGCAACTTTGTGAGGCTATCGACAAGGGGATTAGCTTTCTGCGATTCATAATCGAGGATGTAAGGTGCTCACACTGTCACTTAGCAGTAAGGGCTCTGGGGCCTTGTCCGCAGTGTGGCAGCGAGAGCAGAAGGCAAGTTGTGGACCGTGGTGGATAAAGGGCGGCAGCAAGTGAACTTTTGCCGCCATCTGGCAGGATTTCGCGCTAGACATAACGAATAAGATGCCGAAAGGGGGGAGTAGCTTGGAGGCGGTACGGAGCAAGAAAAAACGGAAGCACCGACGCTGGCGAGTTTTTAAGCGTATTCTCCTCATGGCGTTTGTCGGCGTTCTATTGTACGGGGTTTATGGCTTGGGTAGGCTGGTCTACCAGAGGGTCTTCTTCCCTCCGGTGCGCTATGAACAAGCGCAGGCAGTAGATAGTGCCATTTTTGCGGGCGACGCTCTCATGCTGCGCGAGGAGTTAGCGCTCGTAACCGGGCGGGCTGGTGTTTTAAACATGTTAGTTGACCATGGCGCGAGAGTCCACGCGGGGCAAAGCCTATTTGAGATCGTGGATAAAAGCCTCTTGTCTTCGATTGACACAGAAATCGCCCGAGAGGCCGCAGATAGGCCAGGCGAGGCTGCTCCGGAAGCGGTCATCGTCGAGCGACGCCAGCAGCTGACCGAGGCTCTCTCTATCGTCCGCAGTCTATCCAGCGAGGTTGCCCTAAGCTTGCGCGACAATGAAACTACTGAGATGGCGCGAGCCATGCGTGAACTGAGGCGGGCTACAGAGAACGCCCGCCGTCGGCAAGATGAGTATGCGTTTGCTACACGGTCTGAGACCCTAGAGGAGGAGCGCAGAGCTTCGCTACTAGCGCAACGTCAGCAGGCTGTCCATGTGGTAAGGGCGAACATCCCTGGCTACTTAAGTTATGCCCCAGACGAAAGGGTCGGCTCGCTTAAGGTGTCAGAATACATGTCTGTAACCATAGACATGGTTAGGCAAGAGAAAAGCGTCTTAAGGGCAAGGGCAAATGGTGAAAGAGTGCCTGCGGGGCAGGCCGTTGGTGTAGTGATTGACCCCGCTCAGGCCATGTTAATCTTTGAGGCGCCAGAAACTTTAGCTCTGCCCAAAGCGGTGGACATTGCTTTTGGCGAAACAGTGGTCATGGCAGAGGCTCTGCCGCGCATGTTAACTGGGGTAGAGGGCAAGGTCCTCGTCCCTCTGCGCCTTACAAATCCTCCCTTTGCGGCACTAGAACAGCGTACTGTAAATGTAGTGGTGCGTCCCCGCGGTGAGCCCATCAGCAGTATTCCGTCAAGTTCCTTAGTGGTTGGGGCTGAGACAGTCGTCTTTGTCAAAACGGAGAACGGTGAACACGTAGCGCGAACGGTGAGAGTCGTGGCGACAAAGGGGGATAGAACCCACGTGACGGGACTTATTCCCCTAGAGACTGTAGTAGTCAACCCAGGGCGATTGCCGCCCAAAGCGGGAACGCCATGAGCAACACGGCGCGAGAGCTAATTGCTGCCGTACAGGCCTATCCAGGCGTCACCTTGGTCGCTGTGAGCAAGGCCGTCGGCCTGCCGGAAATTAAACTCGCTTACGAGATGGGCATTAGTAATTTTGGTGAGAATCGCGTTCAAGATGCACTTCCCAAAATAGAGCAGTGCATTTTGCCGTTAACCTGGCATTTCATTGGCCGCGTACAGACGAATAAACTGCGCAAAATAGTAGGCTCCTTTTCCTTAGTTCACTCCTTGTGCAGCCTGCGGGTGGCCGAAGAGATGAGCAAAGTGGCGCAAGCTGAGGGCAAGGTCTTCACCTGTCTTATTCAGGTCGATACTACAGACGAAGAAACAAAGCAGGGTCTCCGGCCTGACGAGGTAGGGCCGTTTATAGACTCTCTTGCTGGTATGAAAGCTGTAGCGATTAAAGGTCTAATGACGATGGGGCCAAACACCGCGGACAAAGAGATGATCAGACAGTCCTTTCGCCAAGTACGGCAGCTCTACGATGAACTAAGCCGAGAGAAATGGCCTGCTGTGGAAATGCGCCACCTATCCATGGGCATGAGCAGCGATTACCGCCTAGCTTTAGACGCAGGCTCCAATATGGTGAGAATTGGCACGGCCATTTTTGCCAACATCAAATGACGAAGGGAAGCGGGCTTATGAGAGAAAAGTCCAGATGGAGAAAATTCCTAGATTTCTTTGGTTTCGATAGTGACGATGACGAGGAGGAAGACACGCGGCGAGAACCACTCCTCCCCGAGGATGCTGTCAGTGATTTGCACTCCCAGCGTCGCCCGCAGCAAGTAGTCGACCTTGCCAAACGCCAGCAGATGAGGGTTGTCGTCGTGCAGCCGAGTAGTTTTGATGATGTGCCCAATATTGTTGAGCATGTCAAGGCACGCCGCCCGGTAATCATCAACCTCGACATTTGCGATCAAAAGGGGCGGCAGCGCATCCTGGACTTCATGTCGGGAGCGACTTATGGCAGCGGCGGTCGCATGCAAAAGATTAGCGAGGCAATTTTTCTTTCCGCGCCCTCAACTGTGCAGATTGACAACATCACGGGTGAAATTTATGACGACGGACTGGCAAGTCATCGACCCAGTCAGAAAAAAGGCAATTGATAAAGGACTGCATAACAACTAAGGGGGACTGAGTTTATGCCATTAAAGCCTCAAGATATCAGCAAGAAAGAGTTTAAGAAGGCGATTCGTGGTTACAACGTCGAAGAGGTAGATGATTTTCTCGATCAATTTACCCGCGATTACGAGGCTACTTTGCGCGAACTTGCTACGCAGCGCGAGCAAGTACAAAAGGTAGAGGATAAACTTAGCCATTACTACAAACTTGAACAGACCCTCCACGGGGCCTTGATGGTGGCACAAGAGACAGCCGAAGAGGTTAAGAACTCGGCCCGCAAAGAGGCGCAGCTTATTGTTAAAGAGGCGGAAGTTCGTGCGGAAAGAATGGTTGAAGAAGCCATCTCCAAGTCACGTAAAATGGCCTCTGAGTACACTGAAGTACAAAAACAGTCCGAGATTTTTCGGGGCAGGCTCCGGGCACTGCTACAAGCACAGCTAGAGATGCTCGGTTCTACAGATTGGGATAAACTCTCGCAGTAGAAAGCCCGACTGCATGGTCGTTCTTGGTGAGGGGCACATTAGCCTTAGACCAAGGGAGGCGATGCAGCCATGGACCGTAAGGTCGATACAACGCGCGAGCGCAAATTTGCGGCGTTCTGCGACTATTTAGAGCGGATACGATTTAACGATTATGTGGACATGACCAACAATCCGTGGCGACTTCTGTGGGTCAACTTTATCGCGGGGGCCGCGCGCGGCGTGGGCTTCGCGTTTGGCGGCAGCTTGCTGGCGGCCTTCTTGGTCTACTTGTTATCGCAAATCGCCATATTGAACCTGCCACTCATCAGTGAGTTCATTGCTGAGATAGTCCGCTTGGTAAGTAAAAATTTAGAGCCTTAGCTTGTACATAAGAGAATTTTGCGGAGGTCACTTCTTGATAGCTGCCTTTTTGTTGTCGCTCGGAATCCTGCTACTCGACCAAGTGAGCAAGCACTTGGTCGTCTTAAATTTGTCCTACGGCGAATCTCTGCCTATCTGGCCTGGGTTCTTGGCCTTGACGCATGTGCATAATTTCGGAGCCGCCTTTGGGCTTTTTGCTGGACAGCGTTGGCTCTTCTTTGTGGCGGTTTTCGTAACCATGGCCGTGTTATTCATGTGGCGCAAAGACATCCTGCGGGCAGGACCCTTGGCATTGTGGTCCTGTGCGCTGCTTTTAGGTGGTGCCCTAGGTAACTTCCTCGACCGCCTCAGGCTAGGTTTTGTCGTCGATTTCATTGATCTTGGGTTCTGGCCGGTCTTTAATGTGGCTGACTCGGCCATAGTAGTGGGCGCTCTTACGCTTGCCATTGTAACCATACGGGCGGAATTTAAATGAGCGAGCACTCATACCTCGTCTCTCCTCATGACGCGGGCTTGCGTTTAGACGTAGCGGTAAGTCGCTTTTTTCCTGCTCTTACGCGCAGTCAGGCCGCGCGCCTTATCGAGGCGCAACAGGTGACTGTGGACGATGAGCCGCAAAAAGCCAATTATAGAATTAGACCCGGGCAGCGTTTAGCCGTTGTCATTCCCGCTCCCGTTCCCTGTGAGGCCCTTCCCGAAGACATCCCTCTCACAGTCGTTTACGAGGACAGCGATGTAGTTGTCATCAACAAGGCAGCAGGGCTGGTGGTGCACCCAGCCGCGGGTAACTGGCGTGGCACGCTAGTAAATGCCTTGCTCCACCATGTCGATGGTCTTTCGGGCATTGGTGGTGAAGTGCGGCCTGGTATTGTGCATCGTTTGGATAAAGATACGTCGGGCCTACTAGTCGTGGCTAAGAATGATTACAGCCATGCGCATCTTGTTGGCCAGCTGGCCTCACGCACCATGGGACGAGAGTACTTGGCGTTGCTACACGGGCGACTGCGACAGGAACAGGGCACAGTTGATCTTCCTATCGGCCGTCATCCTTTGCGGCGCAAAGAAATGGCCGTACGCGCCGAGGGGCGTACAGCCAGAACTCACTATGAAGTCATAGAGCTTTTTGACAAGTATACCCTGGTGAGATGTAAGCTTGACACCGGGCGTACCCACCAAATTCGCGTACATATGGCTCATATCGGTCACGCCATAGTCGGTGACCCCGTCTATGGGCCCAAGCGCTCGGCCTTCGGCCTCTCTGGCCAATTGCTGCATGCCGAGAAACTAGTACTCGCGCATCCGCGCACCGATTTGAAAATGACCTTTGTTTGTGAGCTGCCGCGACTTTTCGCAGATACTCTCGCGAGATTGCGCGCGGGACAGTGCTAGTAAAATTTGGGGGGCTGAAGGCATGGAATATAGAACGAAGGCGCAGCTTATGGATGAGAAAGCCATGGCCAGGGCCATTACCCGCATTGCCCATGAAATCATTGAGAGGAACAAAGGGGTGGAAAACCTACTGCTCCTAGGTGTTAGGCGGAGGGGAGTGCCCTTGGCTAATCGCTTACGAGAGGCCATCTTGCGCATTGAGGGGGCGGAGGTAGAAGTCGGGGTTATCGATATCACGCTATACCGCGACGACCTTTCTACTGCGCATGCCGAGCCTGCCGTAGAGGCATCTTCCTTGCCGTGTGTTACCGGCAAAACAGTGGTGCTGGTCGATGATGTGCTGTTTACCGGACGGACAGTGCGGGCTGCCCTCGATGCCATTGTTGACAAGGGGAGACCAAGTAGCATTCAGCTGGCCGTGCTCATAGATAGAGGGCATCGTGAGCTGCCCATACGAGCCGATTTCGTGGGGAAGAATGTGCCAACTTCCCGCCGCGAACTAATTGCCGTAGAAGTTATGGAGTATGACGGGTGCAATCAGGTGCTTATACTAGAGCAAAACTAGACTTCGCTGTTAGTTTCAGGCAAGGTTGGCGTTCGCACGATAACGGTGCGCTGATTTTCGTAGTGCACAAAACCTGGTCGCCCACCGGCAGGGCGTTTTACATGGCGCCGTTCGGTAAAGTCGACAGGCACATTAGCGGAATGGCGCTGGCTGCTGTAGTAGGCGGCCAACTGAGCCGCAAAGAGTATGGTTTGGTCGCTTAGAGCAGGTGAATAGGTAACAATGACATGGCTCCCCGGCGCTTTTTGTACATGTAACCATAGATCCTTAGGGCCAGCGGCCTTGACCATAGCATCGTTCTGCAAGTTATTGCGACCTACCAAGATGGTAGAGCCATCAGGTGCGACAAATTTTAGCGGTCCGCGACTTAGGGCGGGCTGTTTTGCTTTGCCGCGCGTTTGCGGTAGTACGCCTATGTCTTGTAACTCTCGCGCGATTTCTTGCAGGGTCGGCAAGTCCTCAGCTAGTGCGAGGGCAGAAAGCAGCGAAGCAAAGTAGTCTATCTCTTGCTGGCACTGTGCCAAGCGCAGTAGGCTATGCTTCTCTGTGCCTTCTGCGCGGGTATACCGCTTAAAATACTGCTTGGCGTTATCCACTATGCTGAGTTTGGGATCTATAGGCACAAGTACCTCGGGGAGGTCGGGGTTGTAGTAATCTACTACAGTGGCGGTGTTTCCTGCTTTACGACAATCTGCCACATTGGCGTAGAGAAGTTGACCAAAAAGCTTGAAGGGCTCTCGTTCGCGGCTTTTCACAAGGTCTTTTTCGAGGGCCTCTTCTCTTCGCCTAAGCTTAGTGAGATGAAGCTGTACTTCTTTAGTTAGCTTGAGGCAGAGCACCCGCGGCGGGTCATCGTGACCGATGGCCAGTAGCGCCTTGACGACTAGGTTATTTATCCCGAGGACAGTTTCAGAGGGGACCGTCAGCTGAGTGAGGGGATGGATGTGAAAATGAGTTTTCTCCCCGCGGTACAGGTAGCCTTGTTGCACCTCGCCGCTCTGGCAACGGCAGGCTAGAGCGCGTACAACTTGGGCTAGTCTTTGCCACTCCTCTAAGGTGAGATCCGCGGCCGTAGAGCTTGCCAGTGACAGATCTCTGGCGATAGCAGTGGCTAGTGGCATCGATAGGCCGTTTACAATGCTGCACATCAGTTGCGGCACTGTAGAATCGCTAGTAGGTATGGCGGCCAGAATGGTCTCTGCTTGAAGGGTTAGGGGGGATACTTTGCCTTGCGAGGGAGGTGTTTCATACCTTAGACCAGGCAGGATGGGCCGCAGTACAGCCTTGCCCCAGGGAATTCGCTTGACGGCGTCAAGGATGATGCCGTTCGCATGTAAAATTAGATTGCTATGGCGTCCCGTAAGTTCTAATGATAGGTGGTAGGTCTTCTGCTCCCCTAAATCATCGCGCCCTAGAAAAGAGAGAGTGACCACGCGCTCGAAGTCCTCCATGCGAATAGACAAAAGGCGGCTGCCCTCAATAAATTTGCGCAGCATTAAGCAAAAATGCGGGGGGCTCTCTGGGTTCTCGAACTGCTCTGTGGTTACGAATAAGCCAGGAAAGCGGGGGTCAATAGAGAGTACTAAGCGCTGTTTCTTCTTTGTTTCACCAAGCAGCAGGGTCAATTTGTAGGTGTCAGGTTGGTGCACCTTTGCGACGCGTGACTCCGCAAAGTCTCTGTGGAGTTCGCTAATTAAAGCATTAAGAAAAAAACCGTCCCAGCTCAAGCATAGACCTCCTTTCGACTCTCTTATCTTAACCTGTTCATTTTCTGCGCACAAGGTACATAGAGTTAAGAGGTAAAGGGGGTTATCATGTGCCTCGCCAGAGTAGCTATCATTGTTTGGAGTACGAGGAAGTCTTGCTCCGCTTGCGCTCGCGCCTAGAGGGGCTAGACATGCATGAAGCGGCTTCGCGGCTGAAAGCATATGGGCTGAACCGTCTCGCCGCTAAAAAGCGGCCAAGCCTTATCATTATGTACTTCGCACAGTTTAAAGACCTTATGACGGTCATCTTGCTGGCGGCCACCCTTGTCTCGGGGTTGCTCGGGGAATACGCCGATGCCATAACTATCATCGCGATAGTCCTGCTTAACTCAGGTCTTGGGTTGTTTCATGAGCTTAGGGCGGAGAAAGCTCTTTTAGCACTGCGCAAGCTAGAAGTCCCCATGGCCACAGTACGTCGCCAAGGGCAGGAGCAAGCCATTCCGGGCGAGAACCTGGTGCCTGGTGATATCGTGGTGCTAAAGGCAGGCGATAGGGTCCCTGCAGACATTAGGCTGGGGCAGGCTTACTCCTGTGAGATAGACGAAGCCAGTCTTACGGGTGAATCTGTGCCTGTGCGCAAGGTGGCCAGGGCTATGCTTGCTGAGGCTCCGCTTTCTGAGCGGCATTCCTCTGCTCACTTCGGAACCTTAGTGACGAAAGGATACGCCATAGGAGTCGTTACGGCGACAGGCATGAGCACGGAAGTAGGTCGCGTTGCCGCGCACCTTGAAGTAGAAGAAAAGCCTACACCACTGCAAATCAAATTCCGACAATTGGGTACCTACCTTGTCGTGGCCTGCCTCGCAGTCTGCGCTCTAGTAGTTGTGCTAGGGGTGATGCGCGATGAGCCCCTGCATCGCATGTTCCTCGCGGGGGTAAGTCTAGCTGTTGCCGCCATCCCGGAAGGGCTCTCGACACTAGTGACCATCGTACTGGCACTAGGCGTTCATCGCATTGCCAAAGTAAACGCGGTGGTGCGACGCCTGCCGGCCGTGGAGACTATGGGCAGTACGACCGTGATTTGTTCTGACAAGACAGGAACTCTCACTCTAAACAAGATGACGGTGAGAGAAGTGTTAGCGGGCGGAACATTGTACAACCTCGCCAGCCTAGAGCAACAGCTAGCAGTGAGATTAGATTCGCCCCTGTGGCTGGCCTTAAAGATTGGCTCCCTCTGTAGTACCAGCAAGCTCATACCAGGTGATCCACCCACTGTGGTGGGCGACCCCACCGAAGGGGCCATACTAATGGCCGCAGCCCGGGCTAAAGTGATACCCAAGGAGTCAGTGCGTAGCACCCTGCCTTTTTGCGCGGAACGAAAAGCCATGAGTGTCATTGTCAGCGACTTGGGTGCGAAAAATTGGGTCTACACTAAGGGCGCGCCAGAAAGCATATTACGCATGTGTAGTTACGTGGTAGAGGGTGAAAAGCGCCTTAGAATAGAGAGCTCGCACAAGGAAGCCCTAGAGCGTCGCCAAGCGGAGTTTGCCGCGCGGGGTCTTAGGGTGCTTGCCGTAGCTTATCGTGAGTATAGTGGGCCACTACAGAATGAGAATGTGCGAGAACTAGAGAGCAACCTCACCTTCGTAGGACTGATTGCCATGCATGACCCCCCCCGACCAGAAGTCTTACCGGCGATCAAACTCTGCCGCTTAGCCGGTATTCGAGTCATTATGATAACTGGCGATCATGCCTTAACAGCTTTGGCTATTGCAGAGGAAATTGGGCTGCCCCATGCGCGGGGCGAGGTGGTAGCAGGCGCACAGATTGACGCCATGACTGATGCCGAGCTCTGGGAAGCAGTCATGCATGCCAATGTCTTCGCGCGAGTATCGCCTCTTTGTAAGTTGCGCATTGTGAAAACGCTGCAGCGGCAGGGTCATATTGTGGCCATGACGGGTGACGGTATCAACGACGCCCCCGCCCTGCGCGAGGCTGACATCGGCATTAGCATGGGGCTGTGCGGCACCGAGGTAGCCCGCGAAGCGTCGCAACTGGTACTACAGGATGACAACTTTGCCACTATTGTCAAGGCCATGCAAGAAGGGCGTGGAATTTACGATAATATCCGCAAGTTCCTCCGCTACCTGCTGACCTGCAATGTGGGGGAGTTAGTGTCGGTCGTTTTTACCATGGCCATAGGCCTGCCCATACCGCTACAGCCTATGCAAATACTTTGGATTAACTTGGTGACGGATGGGCTGCCTGCCTTAGCTCTCGGAGTCGACACGACGGATAAGAACATTATGCTGCGGCCACCCCGGCCCAAGGATGAAGGCGTCTTCGGCAGGGGGCTCTGGCGCAAAATAGTGGCGCGCGGTCTTCTCATCGGCCTGTCGACCTTTTTTGTCTTTGCCATAGGTCTCTTCGCCACCAATAGCCTCGAGGCCTCCCAGACCATGGCCTTTGCCACCTTGGTGATGTGCCAGCTACTGCATGTCTTTGACTGTCGTTCGGAAACTGTTGGTATCGCCGAAAAAGGAATCACCACCAATCCCTTTCTTCTAGTTTCGGTGGGCCTCTCGGTGGCGCTCCTGATGTTGTCCATCTACTTTCCTCCCCTCAGTAAGGCCCTAGGAAATGTGCCCTTGTGGCGGGGAGAGTGGGCGATAGTTCTTTTAGCTGCCGGATGCCCCACCGTCTTTATTGGTCTACGCCGGCTCCTCCTGTATCGGACAGGGAGGAAACGCCCTTGATATTCTAGGCGGAGAAGGTATACTATACAGAGAAGCACATGCAAGAACCGCCGGAGGTTGTGATGAGTATACGCAGTATGACTGGCTTTGGTCGCAGTAGTGGCCTCACCCAATTCGGGCAGGTCACGGTCGAGGTAAAGAGCGTCAATCACCGCTACCTTGACCTTTCCCCCCGTATCGCCAGGGAGCTTGCTTTCTTGGAAGAGGACATAAAGGCTGTTCTGCGGGAATTTGTGACTCGGGGCCGTGTTGACGTCACTGTGAAACTGGCCGCGAAGACACAGATGAACAGAGGGGCGAGCTTTAATTTAGAGCAAATGGCCGAGTACCGCCACAAGCTGCTCGAAATAGCAGAACGGTTTTCGCTACGGCCAGAGGTGACCCTAGAACAGCTCTTAGCGCTGCCTGGTGTAGTCATCGAGCCAGAGCCCCTGGCCGATAGCGGCGAAACCGGTGAAGAGATTAAGCGCCTGGTCAGACAGGCAGCACAGGCGCTTTGTGATTCGCGCACTCTAGAGGGCGAACGGCTTGCTGCCGACATCAGTATGCGCGTCGCAGAGATCACAAACTGGGTTCTGCATATACATGACCGTTCTTTATCGTCCGTAGAGGTGTATCGCCAGCGGTTGCACGACAATATTAAGCGACTGGCCAGTGATGTTTTGGTCGACCCGAGTAGACTAGAAGTAGAGGTGGCCCTCTTTGCTGAACGTGCCAGCATCACTGAGGAAGTGGTGCGACTTCGTGCGCATCTTCTAAATTTTCATAGTTTCTTAGCCTCAAAACAGGCCATCGGCCGTAAGATGGACTTTTATCTGCAGGAAATGAATAGAGAAGTAAATACTATTGGCAGTAAATCAGCCGACGTTGCCATCAGTCAGCTCGTTGTTGACATTAAGAGCGAACTAGAGAAGGTGCGGGAGCAAGTACAGAATCTAGAATGATCCACAGGCGAAGGGAGTATGCACATGGAAATGCGTCTTGTAAATATTGGTTTTGGCAATATCGTCTCCGCAAATCGTATAGTAGCTATTGTCAGCCCAGAATCGGCCCCCATTAAACGCATCATTCAAGAGGCCAGAGACCGTGCCATGCTGGTCGATGCTACTTATGGCCGACGCACTCGCGCCGTAATTATCACCGACAGCGGTCACGTCATCCTCTCGGCCGTGCAGCCCGAGACCGTAGCGCATCGCCTAGTCGGAAAAGACCATAAATTTGAGCCAGAACCTGAGGACAAAGAAGAGAAGTTAGAACTAGACCAGTAGGGGGAAAGTACCAATGATGATTTGGCCTTCAGTAGATAAGCTCCTTAAGAGAGTAGATAGCAAGTATACCTTGGTCATTGCGGCCTCGAAGCGTGCACGTGAGTTAGCGCAGAATACCAAGTACAATGCTGGCAAGCCCGTGACTGTGGCCTTGCAAGAGATCGACCAAGGTATTATTACTTACTTGCGATTAAAACAGGGGGAAAAGTAGCATGGCAGAGGTCATGCTCTTTTTTTAAGTCGACTGATGTATGTACAAGTAATCTGTAATATAGGCGCTCTCTCTCGGCGCACGCTCACTTATCGCGGCGACGCCCCCCTAGGTAGTCTCGTGGCGGTCGAGGTAGGTAGTCGCAAAGCCACGGCTATCGTCATTGCCCATAGTGCGGCCACTGAAGTCGATGAAGCTACGGTGAAAGAAGTGAGCGAAGTTCTCTATGGGGGCTATGCATGGCTTTCGGGTGACTTAATCGATTTGGCAGGGGTTATCGCGGACTACTATCTGTGTTCCTTGGGGGCAGTGCTTGAGCTCATGCTGCCTGTCCCCTTTGCGTGCAAAGAGATTAGTGGACTAAAGAGACCCCCCAAGGACAAGCCGCTGCTGCTGGCAAAAAACCTCGTACGGCAGCAGCCGCTTCTGCTGACCGAGGCGCAAAGTGCAGCTGTAGAAAGCATTAAGGCGGCGATAGTGGGCGGTAGCAAGAAACCGTACCTGCTTTACGGGGTTACCGGTAGCGGCAAGACGGAGGTCTACCTGCAGGCGATCTCACTCGTAGTGGCGCGCCACCAGCAAGCAATTTACTTGGTGCCCGAGATCTCCCTTACGCCGCAGACTATAGCTGCCGTTGTCTCGCGCTTCGGCGAAAAGGTCGGGGTACTGCATAGTGCCCTTTCGGCGGGGGAGCGGGCGAGAACTTGGCAGAATATAGCCGCAGGAAAAATACAGATAGTGGTGGGAGCACGTTCCGCTGTTTTCGCCCCCATACGAAATTTAGGCCTCATCATCATGGACGAAGAGCATGAGACTAGTTATCGTCATGAGGGCGGGCTCAATTTTCATGCCAGAGTGGTGGCCCAACTGCGGGTGCGGCGGGCAGGGGGGCTACTCCTCTTAGGCAGTGCCACACCGTCGCTCGAGGTTTACACTTCGGCAATGCAAGGAAAATCAGAACTACTTCGCCTCGCCAGCCGACCTAGGGGAAGTTTCTTGCCCGAAGTGAAGCTCGTTGATATGCGCGAGGAGCTGCGGGCTGGTGTCAAAGGGCTTATTTCCACTCCGCTCAGGCTAGCCATGGCCGAAAGACTGGCCTTAGGCGAGCAGGCCTTGCTGCTATTTAATCGCCGCGGCTACGCTCAGTTTTCACTATGCCAAGACTGCGGCTTTATCCATTTGTGTCCGCATTGCGACATCAGCCTGCGCCTGCATGCCGGTGCGAGTGTCTTAAAATGTCATTACTGCGGACTGAGTAAGGTAGCTTCACCCCTCTGCCCTAAGTGTGGTAGTAGGCAGATGTTAAGCCGAGGCGCAGGTACGGAAAAGCTCGAGCAAGAAGTGCGGGAGCTTTTTCCAAATTATGGGGTCACACGTTTAGACAGAGACACAACTTCGCAGAAAGGCTCCCATGAAAGGCTACTAACTGAGTTCGGCTCACTTAACTCGCAAATTCTCCTGGGCACGCGCATGATTGCCAAAGGGCTAGACTTCCCGAGTGTCACTGTCGTGGGGGTGATAGATGCCGACAGCGGTATTTTCTTCCCTGACTTTCGTGCCGTGGAAGAGAGTTTTCATCTCTTGATGCAAGTTGCCGGGCGCTCCGGTCGCGGACACCTCCCGGGCACTGTGTATGTGCAAGCTTATAATCCCGACCATTATTGTTTGCGGCTGGCAAGCCAGCATGACTACGAGGGCTTTACGCGCGTGGAAAGTAAGCTCAGGCGTAAGCTATCGTATCCTCCTTTTGGGGGGCTCATCACGCTGCGATTTCGTAGCCGAGATCTCTTAAGGTTGCGCGAGGCCACGCGGTCGATAGCGGAATTACTCGCGCAAGATAAGAGCTTAACCATTCTAGGCCCCGTCGCAGAATCACCCGAGAAAGTGAGCGATGTTTTCCGCTATCAGATCAGCATAAAGGGCTCGAGCAGGCAATATCTGCAAAAGTATTTACGTGAGAAGCGTGATGAGGTAGAGGCCCTCTGTGTAGCACGCACCCACTGGTATGTTATAATTGAATAGAGAGGTGATTACATGGCGATTCGCATAGTGAGAGAAAAGGGCGACGAGCTACTAGGTATCAAGGCCAAGGAAGTGAGTCGGTTCGATCACACCTTAGTACGACTCATTGACGATATGTTTGCTACCATGCATCACTACCATGGCATTGGGCTGGCAGCCCCCCAAATTGGCATCTCGAAACGCATTATTGTGGTAGAGGTTGATGATGACAAAATGGCGCTCATCAATCCTGTGATAGTCGAGGCCGCTGGTGAAGAAGCTGATGTCGAGGGTTGTTTGAGTTGGCCCGGGCATTACGGCGAAGTGGTACGCAAAACACATATTACCGTAGTGGCGCGTACCGCCCTAGGCGAAGAAGTTAAAGTGCAGGCAGAAGGCCTACTGGCGCGATGCCTACAGCATGAGATTGATCACTTAAACGGGGTATTGTTTTGCGATATTGCCCGCCGCCTGCTTGACAAAAGCGAGATGAGTGACGGGTCAGATGAGTAAACGGATTGTCTACATGGGTAGCCCGTCCTTTGCCGTGCCACCCCTCCTGGCCTTAGTGCAAAATAATTACAGCATTGCCGCGGTTTTTACCCAGCCGGATATGCCTGCGGGGCGCGGTCGCGCTCTAACGCCGCCGCCGGTCAAGTTGGCGGCCGAAAAGCTCGGGCTACCCATTGTGCAAGCCAGGTCTCTTAAGGATAAAGAGGTAGAGGAGCGCCTGGCGAGGCTTGCCCCCGACCTTATTGTCGTAGTGGCTTACGCCGCTTTTTTGCCACTCGCGGTGCGCAAGATACCGCCTTGTGGCTGTCTCAATATACACGCTTCACTGCTGCCTCGCTACCGCGGTGGTGCCCCCATACACTGGGCCATTGTAAATGGCGAGCGTGACACGGGCGTAACCATTATGCGCATGGCGAGCGGCCTCGATGCTGGTGACATTATTAAACAAGCACAGCTCCCCATTAGTGAAGAGGCTACCACGGGCGAGGTAACCGAGCTTCTTTCCACCCTAGGAGCGGGGCTACTACTAGATGTGTTGTCACTTCCTGATTTGGGAGAATCGCTCCGCCGGCCACAAGAGCACGCCCTGGCTACTTATGCCCGTAACATTAAGAAAGAAGATGGCTACGTAGATTGGCAGCTCGACGCGACAAGAATCCATAATCTGATTCGGGGCCTTAATCCCTGGCCACTAGCCTATACTTATTTTGAGGGGCAGTACTTGCGTGTTTTGCGTTCACAAGTAGTTCATGCTAAGTTGTCTTTGCGCCCCGGCGAGGTGAGCAGCGCGCACGATGGTCTCTACGTCGGCACGGGAGATAAAGCCCTGCTGCTACTGCAAGTTCAACTAGCTGGTAAGCGAGTCATGACGGGCGCAGAGTTTAGTCGTGGCTACCTACAAGGCCGAAACGCCATGTTTCATTCTATCTAGAGGAGGTTGATCCCATGTTTTTTCTAAATACACCCGCGGGCCTAGCTCTAATGGTAGTAGCAATGATTCTCGCCTTCTTTTCACAAATTAAGATGAAAAGCGCTTACCAGAAATACAGCAATATGCGCGTTAAATCTGGTCGTACAGGTGCTGATGTAGCGCGCGAGATCTTGCGCCAGGCAGGGCTAACTGACGTGCGCGTGGAACCCGTAGGCGGCACCTTGACGGATCACTACGACCCGCGTTCGCGCACCGTCCGTCTCTCGCAAGGTGTTTACAATGGTTCGAGCGTAGCAGCCTTAGGCGTAGCCGCGCATGAGACAGGGCATGCCCTGCAGCATCAAGAAAACTATGGGCCGCTAGCACTGCGCAGTGCCATCTTGCCACTGGCTGGTTTCGGCTCTAACGCCGCTTTTCCGCTTTTTATTGCGGGCCTGTTCTTTAACAATGTGCTCTTTATGGATCTAGGCATCTTGCTTTTTGCGGGCGCGGTACTCTTTCAAATTGTCACTCTGCCAGTGGAGTTTAATGCCAGCACACGTGCTGTCGACTCCCTGAGCGCCGGAGGCTATGTAACGCGTGAGGAAGAGGAGCCTGTTAAAGACATGCTGCGGGCGGCTGGCTACACCTACTTGGCTGCTACAGCTGTGGCCTTGGCCAATCTACTGCGCTTAGTTCTCCTACGCGGGAGCAGAAGGGACTAAGAGTGGCGAATGCGCGTTTGCAGGCTTTGCGGGTGCTGATGTCGGTCGAGAACGACAA
The DNA here is from genome assembly GCA_018333655.1 of Bacillota bacterium. Taxonomy (NCBI): domain Bacteria; kingdom Bacillati; phylum Bacillota; species Bacillota bacterium. Next base: position 56,470 of record JAGXTJ010000023.1, read on the forward strand.
GGCCTACGCTAACCTAGCCCTTGTTGCTAGCAGCAATGATGAAGCGGTAAGCGGTGCCGATAAGGCACTGCTTATTCAGCTTGTGTACGGTACACTAAGCTGCCAACTTGCCCTAGATTACCAGCTGGACGCTTTGCTCACTAGGCCATTGGCCTCGTTGCCAGTTAGCATACGCAATATCTTGCGGCTAGGTGCCTACCAGATTATGTACTTAAATCGTGTTCCCGACCGAGCGGCAGTAGACGAAGCAGTCAAGCTCGCGCACGCCTTCGGCCATCGCGGTACAGCGGGCTTAGTTAATGCGGTGCTGCGACGTTTATCTCTCCGCAAGGACAATTTGTCCTGGCCCGATGAAAAGATAGACGAGGCCAGCTACTTGAGCACGCGTTACGCCCATCCTCTCTTCTTGGTCAAAAGATACTTGTCTAGGCTCGGTCGTAGCGAGACAGAAGCGCTTCTTTCGGCCAACAATGAGCCGCCGCGTTTTAGCATCCGGACTAATACCATGCGTACATCGGTGGCCGAGCTGAAGGCTAATTTGGAGCATATGGGTATAACCTCCGCCGAGGGCCGCTTTGTTCCTGAGATTCTTTATCCCACACCGACACCTTCTTTTCAGGGTGATCTTTTTCGCCGTGGGCACTACCAGGTGCAGGGTGAGGCCTCGGCCATGTGCGCTCACTTGCTCTCGGTGGAGCCAGGGCAGCGGGTGGTCGATTTGTGTGCTGCCCCAGGCGGCAAGACAACGCATATTGCCGCTCTTATGCAGGACAAAGGGCAGGTCGTGGCGTTTGACCACAATGCCAAGCGACTTCGCCTCGTCGAAGAGAACGCCCGGCGTTTAGGGCTTAGCTCTATCGTGGCCTATGATTTGCCGGTAGAGAGAGCCCATGAAGTCGTCAGCACAGCTGAGCGTGTGTTGCTTGATGCGCCTTGTTCGGGCTTTGGAGTGCTGCGGCATAAGCCCGACATTCGCCAACACCGCCAAGAATATGATATCTTTAACTTGTCAGCTCTGCAGCGGCGCTTAATTATCTGTGCCGCCGACTTAGTTGCCCCCAAGGGCATTTTAGTATACAGTGTCTGCACCACTGAACCTGAAGAGACGGAGGATGTGGTGAACTATCTGCTCGCAGAGCGCCCAGATTTTAGGCCGCACAACTCCCTGCCTGGGCAGTATTTTTGGCCGCATCGTGACGGCATTGATGGCTTTTTTATGGTCGCGCTTAAGCGGGCTGAGGATTAAAAAGGGGGTACTAGGTTCATGTCACACGATTTTATCTCCATGACGGAAGGCGAGCGCTTAGCTTGGCTAGAAAGTCTCGGACAACCTAAGTTTAGACTGAAGCAAATTGAAGAGTGGGTTTATACCCATGCTGTCACCTCGTTCAGTGATATGGCGAATTTGCCCAAAGCACTGCGTGAAGATTTGGAGGCTGCTGATGTGCCCGTGGTCGCGCCGCGCGTCGTAGCCGAGCACAAGGGCACATCAGCCACAAAACTAGCCCTGCTTCTCGCTGATGGGCAGGTCACAGAGTCGGTAATTATGCACTATCGCCATGGTGTGTCGCTTTGCGTTTCGTCCCAAGTTGGCTGCAAAATGGCCTGTACTTTTTGTGCAACCGGCGAAAAAGGTTTTCGTCGCCATTTGACACGTTTTGAAATGGTGGCACAGTTAATTTTAGCGAACAATCGTTTGCGAGAGAGTAACGAAAAAATTACTCATATTGTGATGATGGGCATGGGGGAACCGCTCGACAACTACGAGGAAACACTTGGCTTCATCAAGGCAGCCTGTGGTCCCCTCTTTGGCATTAGCCCAAGGCGCGTTACCGTCTCTACTTGCGGGTTGGTCCCACAAATGGAGCGCCTAGCTCACGAAGAGTTGCCCCTAAACTTGAGTGTGAGTCTGCACGCCCCAAATGATGAGTTGCGAGCAACGCTTATGCCGACGGCAAAAATCTTTACTATCAACAAAATACTGGCCGCCATGCACTACTATGCCGAAACCACAGGCCGCAGGGTGAGCATTGAATACACTCTCATCAAGGGCATTAATGATCGCGAGCGGGATGCCGAGGAGTTAGTCAGTAAGATTAAAGGTGGCAAATTCCATGTTAATCTCATTCCCGTGAACCCATTTCTTGGCTCGTCCCTCGAGCGTCCCTCTCTGCCGCGTACCAAGAAATTTCAACAGATACTTGTGGATGCTGGCATAACTGCCACCATCAGACGCGAACTAGGCAGTGAAATCAGTGCCGCCTGCGGGCAATTGAAAGGCAGTATTGTACCTTAATTAGTGGGGTGAGCGAGAGTTGTGGGTTGTTTTTAGTGAAACTAACAGAGGTAAAGTGCGACCGAAAAACCAGGATGCTTTGATCAGGGAACGTTTTTCTCTGCCTGAAGGCGAGGCCTGCCTGTGTGCTGTGGCCGACGGTATGGGGGGGCACCTCGCGGGAGACGTGGCGTCCCGTATTGCTGTAGAAGAGCTTTCCCTTGGTGTGGCCGAAACAATACACCGGCTTCCGCCTAGCGAGGTTTTGTCTTTAGCAGTCACACGCGCGAATAGCAAGGTGCTACTTCTGGCGCAGTCTGACCCTAGCTGCGCTGGCATGGGTACCACACTGACCGCCGCCCTGTTGTTTGGTCAAGTGGCCTTTGTATGCCATGTAGGTGATAGCCGAGCCTATACCTATCATGGCGGCAGACTCACTCGTCTGACCGATGACCATTCGTATGTCGAGGAGCTACTGCGCAAAGGTGAGCTCAGCCTTGACGACGCTGAAAAGCATCCGAAACGCAATATTCTCACGCGAGCGCTAGGGGTGCAGGCCGAGTTGTTGATGGATTGCCAAGAGTTCGACCTAGGTGACGTCGAGATGTTGCTCCTGTGCACCGATGGCTTGACTAAGCTACTAAGCGATCACGAAATCCAAGGTATTATAGCAGCCCACCCTGACCGAGCAGAGGTCTTGCGGGCTTTGCTTGATATGGCCCTAGAGCGGGGTGCGCCCGACAATGTGACGGCTCTCGTAATCAGTCGTGGCGGGGGTGTCATTCGTGGCGAATAGAGTGCTCGGCGGGCGCTACATTTTGGGCGAGAGACTAGGAGGCGGGGGCACCGCCTTTGTCTACAAGGGACGCGACTCCCTCTTAAATCGCACGGTGGCCATAAAAGTTCTCAACACACAGTTAACCGCTGATGGCGACTTTGTCGCTAAATTTCGCCGCGAAGCGCAAGCTGCGGCCAGTCTTTCAAATCCCTACATTGTCGGTGTCTACGACGTCGGCCAGGACGATGATGTTTACTACATCGTCCTGGAGTATGTCGAGGGCAAAACCCTGAAAGAATTTATCGCCGCAGAGGGCCCCTTTACGCTAGAAATCGTTGTCGATATTGCCATGCAAATTGCCGAGGCTTTGCGGCACGCCCATCAACATGGGGTAGTGCACCGCGACATTAAGCCCCACAATATTCTGATTACGCGAGATGGACAAGCGAAAGTTACCGACTTCGGTATTGCGAGGGCTACGACAACCTCTACCCTCACGCAGAGTGGTTCGCTTATGGGTTCGGTGCATTACATGAGCCCGGAACAGGCTCGGGGTGGCTACACGAATGAGCGCTCCGACATTTACTCCCTAGGCGTCGTCATATATGAAATGCTCACCGGGGTAGTGCCCTTTACGGGGGACAATGTGGTTTCCATCGGGCTCAAGCACTTGCAAGAGAACCCTCGGCCTATTAAGGAGCAGAGGCCAGAAGTTTCACCCGGTCTCGAAAAGATTGTCGCCAAGGCGATGTGCAAAGAGCAGGGCAAGCGCTACCAATCAATCACCGAGATGATTCGAGATCTAGCGGATATGTCAGGGATAAGTGGTGTCAACATCGAGGGCGGTAAAAACCCGCGCCGTGGCAAGGAATTAGCTGACAAGCAGAGTGAACTTGACGACACCTACATTCCCAGTTTGAAGGTGGATAGTATGAGCCCCAAGCAGAGAAAGAAATGGCCCCTTTTGGCCGTTCTCACCATCTTGATGGTTGTTACCATGTTAGTCGTCGGTGGCTACCTGCTCTATGTCTTTTGGCCGCGGCCAGAGGTTTTGGTTCCCAATGTCGTTAATAAGACCTTGGCCGAGGCAGAGAGAGAGCTGCGCGCCGCGGGGCTCAATTCGACTATCGGTGTGGCGGAGTGGAATCCCTTAATTCCGGCCAATGTGGTCATTCGCCAGCAGCCACCCGCGGGACGCCCCGTGCGTGCGGGCCGCATGGTTGAGATTATCCCTAGCCGCGGTCCAGAGCTAGTAGAAGTGCCAAAGCTCGTGGGTCTTTCCTTGCTCGAAGCGCAGATCGCCGTGTCCGCCCATGGCTTTACCCTGGGGCAGCAAGATACTGAGCATCACGACACTGCTCCCCCCGAACAAGTGATTATGCAAAATCCTCGCCCTGGCTTCCTTACGCAGCGTGGCGTGCCCATCGACATTGTGGTCAGCCTAGGCAAGGCCATCACGGACGTGCAGACCCCACTTCTTATCGGTCTATCAGAGGCCGAAGTTGCCACAGCCTTGCGCGAGGCTGGCTTGACTGTGCGAACACCTATCCTGCAAGATTTTCATGACACGGTGCCCCCAGGCCATGTCATATCGCAATCGCCTGCACCGGGCACACTGATCGCCCTAGGGGGCGAAATCGGCATTGTGGTGAGTAGGGGTAGGCAGGCACGAATCACCGTAGTTATCCCAGCTCGTGAGCTCAACGACAATACGCGCGTAGAGATTACGGTAGAGGATAGGGAAGGCCGGCGAGTCGCCTACGAGGGAGTGCATAGTAGTGCCGATGGCGAGGTAAGAATCCCAGTCACAGGCCTTGCCCCCATGCGCCTTATTGTGCGCTTGAACGGTAGGATAGATCGAGAAGAGATTGTCAATTAGGGGGCACGCATTACTTGCAGGGACGAATCATTAGGCTCTTGGCGGGATTTTACTTCGTGCAGCTAGGCGACCGTGAAGTGCGCTGTCGGGCCAGAGGAAAGCTCAGGTTGCAGAGCGAAAACCCATGTGTGGGCGACTATGTTAAAATTAGCTTGCTTAGTGATGGCGAAGGCGTCGTCGACCAAGTTCTGCCGCGCAGGAATGTCTTGGAACGGCCCTTTGTCGCCAATATCACACAAGTGGTGGTAGTTTGTGCAGCCACTAGGCCCCTGCCCAATCTTGTTTTGCTGGATAGAATTTTAGTCGCGGCAGAGTTCTTGGGCGTTTCTGGTGTGGTGGTCATCAACAAATGTGATCTCGATTCGGGTGACCAGGTCAAGCGCCTATACACCCAGGCAGGCTACCCTGTGGTTTCTCTCTCCCTCGTTGCAGAGGGCTGTGTCCGCCCTCTGCTCCCCGCTTTGCGTGGGCATACTTCGGTTTTGGCAGGGCAGTCAGGGGTGGGTAAATCGAGCCTGATTAAACACCTTTGTCCCGAGCGCGAAGTCTTGGTTGGCGAAGTGAACCTGCGCAAAGGTTTTGGCAGACATACGACACGTCTCGTTGAACTCATTTACATGCCAGAGTGGGAAGCCTACGTGGTTGACACCCCCGGCTTCAGTAAGTTTGATCTGCCAGTTGAGCTATCGAGCCTGGCTCTGTCCGACTATTTTCTTGAGATGCGGGGACTACGGATGCACTGCAAATTCGGCCACGACTGTAGACACCAAGACGAACCAGGCTGCCGTGTAGGGCAAGAAGTTCAGGCGGGGACTATATCCGCGGAGCGCTACCAAAGTTACATCATGCTGCTAGGGGAATTGAAAGAGCGCGAGAGGAGTCAGTATAAGTGACCATTGTCTCACCTTCCGTACTTGCGGCCGACCTCTTATTCTTGCGAGAAGAATTTGAGAGTGTGGTACAGGCCGGCTTAACATCGGTGCATTTAGATATAATGGATGGGCATTTTGTGCCCAATCTTTCGTATGGTCTGAACATGGTTCATGCTGTAAAGCGTTTCGGCCAACTTAAATTTGATGTTCACCTGATGGTGACTGAACCGGAGCGTTATGTAGTTGAGCTGGCAGCGCTACGCCCGGAGTTTATTACTGTCCATTACGAGGCCACGAACCACTTGCATCGGCTTATCTACCGCATCAAGGAGCTAGGGTGTAAGGCAGGGGTATCGCTTAACCCTTCTACCTCTCCAGAGGTTTTAAAATACGTCTGGCCCGACCTTGATGGAGTGTTGATCATGACAGTCAACCCTGGGTTTGGCGGGCAGCAATTTATCAGCACCATGTTGCCAAAAATTGCGGCAGTAAAAGAGGTAACTAGTGACATAGAGCGTCCCTTCTTTATTCAAGTCGATGGGGGCATCAATCTAGAGACGGGCATGGCCGCGGCAATAGCTGGGGCGACACATCTGGTGGCCGGGGCAGCTTTCTTCCAAAGTCCCGATCGTGCCGCTTTCGCGCAGGCTTTGCAGTTAGCTCCGTAATAGAAAAGAGCTAACTCATGGAGATGAGTTAGCTCTTTTCTATACGGCGCGGGTTACACGATTTGATTTCAGACAAGTTGTACAGACATTGAGTCGCGTGGGTGTGCCATTGGCAATCACTCTTACTCTCTGCACATTGGGGAAACGAGTGCGCTTGCTGCGTTTCGTTAATTGTGACCCTTTGTAACTCAGTTTATTGCCAGAGGACTTGTTCTTGCCACAAACCTCACATCTAAGCATTTTGACCGCACCTCCTTTTCACGCAAGTAATTCTACCATATGATAAGAGAGGCTGGCAAGGCTGCCTGTAAGTTCACAGAGACTTGGCGAGGCAGGAATAATACGAGTTCAGTCGAATAATAAATAATTGTACGTGGACAAAAGGGAGGAAGCCTTGTGAGCCAGACTATTGTAACTGAGTTCGGCAAGATAATCATCACTGAGGAGGCTGTCTCTACAGTCGCGGGCGTGGCGGCCCTCGAATGTTACGGCCTAGTAGGGATGTGCAGCCGTAGTCGTATTCGTGATGGCTTTATCGAGCTCTTGGGGAAAGAAAATCTTTCTCGGGGCGTCGAAGTACAGATTAAAGACGGCAATGTAATCATAGATCTATTTGTCATTGTAGGCTATGGGACCAAAATTTCTGAGGTTGCGCAAAACATCATGGAGAAAGTAAAATATGTAGTCGAGACCTTTGTTGGTATGCCTGTGGAACACGTGAATGTCAACGTGCAAGGTGTGCGTGTTAACAGCGGCAAGTAGTAGCGAGGAGGAAAGTAGTTGACAGCAAAGCACATCGATGCCGCGCTCCTCAAGCAAATGTTCATTTCCGGCACACGAAACTTGGAAATGAGAAAAGAGCAAGTGGACGCGCTAAACGTATTTCCAGTCCCCGATGGTGATACCGGAACTAACATGAATCTGACTCTGCAAGCGGTTCTAAAATCTCTTGACAAGCCTAACCTTAACACGTGTGGACAGGTAGCACAGGCTGTGGCTTCTGGCTCGCTCATGGGCGCTAGGGGAAACTCCGGCGTTATACTTTCACAGCTGTTTCGTGGCTTTGCTAAATCATTAGAGCGTAAGGACGTTATCACTGGCCTAGAATTTGCGCAGGCCCTCGCCGCAGGAGTAGAAACTGCCTACAAGGCTGTGGGGAGACCGGTCGAAGGTACTATCCTTACCGTAGCCAAAGATGCTGCTAAAATTGCCCAAGCAAAAGCTAGAGGCGAGGCGGACATGGCGAAGCTTATGCGGGCAATTATTGAACAGGCAGAAAAGACGCTGGCCAAGACCCCTGATTTACTACCTGTTCTGAAGCGAGCCGGGGTAGTCGATGCAGGTGGACAGGGCTTAGTCTTCATATACCAGGGGTTCCTGCTTGCTCTTTTAGGGCAGCCACTTACGCTTGACACGGCCGGAGCCGTCGCTGTGGCACCTCCCCCGTCCCGGGTAGAGGCAGAACCGTTTGCGGCCTTAGAGATAGAGTTTCTCTACTGCACGGAATTCTTAATAAATAAATCTAAAATTGACGAAGATAAACTGCGTCCGCAGTTTGAGCCTCTTGGCGACTCCTTGCTAGTCGTGGGCGATAGCGATGTTATCAAAGTACACATGCACACCAATCACCCGGGGCGGGCGATGGAGATCGCACTGCAGTACGGTGTTTTGAGCGACATTAAGATCGAAAATATGATGGAGCAACATGCCGAAACGCAGTGGGTGTCGGAAGCTCTACCAGAGGTCGAGGTCGCGCCCATACCCGGAGAAGGTAAGGGCATCGGCGTAGTTGCCGTGGCTGCAGGAGCTGGTATCGCGACGGTACTCAAAAGTCTAGGCGTCGACGTTATCGTCGAGGGTGGGCAGACCATGAATCCGAGTACGGAAGATTTGGCTGCAGCTGCCAACAGTATAGCCTGCGATAAAGTCATTATCTTGCCAAACAATAAGAACATCATTATGGCGGCTGAGCAAGTCAAGGAATTGACCAAGAAAGAAATCGTCGTGGTAAGAAGTCAGAGCATTCCCCAAGGACTAAGCGCCATGCTGTCTTATGAATCGGTCTCACAGGACCTAGATAGGGTAGCTAAGGCTATGACACGGCGGATGCAGGGAGTTAAGACGGGCCAAGTTACTTACGCCGTCAAGTCTTACCAGAGTGATGTGGGTGAGATTAAAGAGGGAGACATCATCGGCTTGCACGACAAGGGTATCGCCACGGTAGGGCAAGATGCGGCCTTAGTGGCGCTATCTCTTTTAGAAGAAATCGTCACTGATGAGGACGGGGTCATTTCTTTGTTCTATGGCAGCGATGTCCCAGAACCCACTGCTCGTGCGCTAGCCGACATGATCGAAGAGCGATACCCTAACTGTGCACTAGACTTCTTCCCGGGTGGGCAGCCGTTTTACTACTATATTTTTGCGGTAGAGTAAAATGGCCGGACTTCTCGATATTATTGGCCCGGTGATGATTGGGCCCTCTTCTTCTCATACCGCGGGTGCGGCGCGAATCGCCAAATTAGCACTGCGACTACTAGGTGAGCCCGTCAAATCGGCCGAAATCATACTTTATGATTCCTTTGCCCATACTTACCTTGGTCACGGCACGCATCTAGCGGTCCTTGGTGGGCTTCTAGGTTTTGCTCCCGATGACGTTCGGCTGCGCCACGCTGATGCCCTGGCTCGCGAATCCTTCAGCTACACCCTAGCCACAGAGGAGGGCATGGCGCATCCCAATACGGTGCGACTACTGCTAACTGGTAGTAGTCAAGCCGTGGAAGTCGTCGGTGTGTCGCTAGGTGGCGGCAGGGTTACAATAGTAGAGATAGATGGCTTTCCCACGCAAATAGATGGCGCCAGCCATGTAATCATCGTCTTTTCTGCCGATCGTCCGGGGGTTATCACTTTTCTTACCTCCCTTATCGCCGGCGCTGCCGTGAATATTGGCAATATGAATGTTTCACGGCGTGCCAAAGGTGACTCTGTAGTAATGACTATTGAGCTAGATCAGCCGCTTAAGAGAGCCGTCTTGACTGAAATGTTGCAGGGTAGCGGGGTGTACAAAATTGTCCAGATCTCGCCGTGACGGTGCTACGTTGAGTTTTGCCGCGCTTTTGTCGGCAGCGGAGGACGCGACCCTGCCTGAAGTGATACTGGCGAGGGAAGTAGCCAAGGGTAACTTGACGGCTGCGGATATCTGGGAGAGTCTCTCGCAGAGTCTTGTGGTCATGAAAGAAGCTGTAGCCAGTGGTTTAAAGAAGACCGAGCTCTCGCCTAGCGGCTTGTCGGGCGGCGACGCAGCACGGCTCTATCGTTCACCGCACAGTATTTTAGGTGAAGTAGGCAAGAGAGCCGCGGCCTACGCCTTGGCCACTGCCGAGGTGAACGCCAGCATGGGGCGCATAGTCGCGGCACCTACAGCGGGTTCAAGTGGCGTTCTGCCGGGTGTCTTGCTGGCGCTTTCCGAGGTACACCTGATTGATGACGAGCAGTTGGTTAGGGCCTTAGTTGTGGCGGGTGGCATTGGGCAAGTGGTTAGTGCGCGCGCTACTTTGGCCGGGGCCGAAGGCGGGTGCCAGGCTGAATGCGGAGCGGCAGCGGCCATGGCCGCCGGTGCGACTGTTTTTCTCCTAGGTGGTGACACCGAGGCAGTTTTTCACGGCGCGGCTATGGCGATCACTAACCTGCTCGGGTTAGTGTGCGACCCGGTGGCAGGCCTAGTAGAAGTGCCTTGTATTGCTCGAAACGCGGGTGCATCAGCTATAGCGCTGCTCTCTGCGGAACTAGCGCTAAGTGGTATTCGCAGCCTTATACCGCCCGATGAAGTGGTCGATGCCATGCGTGAGGTCGGGCGGCTTCTGCCAGCGTCTCTACGTGAGACGGCTGTTGCTGGGCTGGCCAATACGCCGACAGCGCGAGCGCTCGAAAAAAATCTGTTGGGGCGACAGTAAGCAAGAGGAAAGTAATACCGGGAATACCTCCTTCGCGGTGGAGCATACTATGCTCAGCAGGATCGATTTACACCCTGCAAGTAACCAAAGGAGGTGAATCAAGATGGCAAGAGGTAGTGATACTAGTAGCCAAATTGTAGTCCCCCAAGCCAAGAATGCCATGGAGCAGTTCAAGTATGAGGTAGCTTCAGAGCTTGGCATACAGACCCCAGCAGACGGATATTGGGGAACCATGACCACGCGTGACACCGGCGCCATCGGTGGCCACATGGTACGTAAAATGATCGAAATGGCTGAGCGTTCTCTCGCTGGCCGTGGCAACACGCGCTAAGCTTCCATAAGAGAACATTTTTCGAGAAAGTGGGCGCTTGCCCACTTTCTTCTAATTTCTCCCCACTTCTTGCTTCTTGCTCCTTGCCTCTTGCTCCTTGCCTCTTGCTTCTTGCTTCTTGTCTCCTGCCTCTTGCATCTTGTTTCTTGCCTCTTGCATCTTGTTTCTTGCCTCTTGCTCCTTGTCTCCTCACTCCCGTTCTCTTATACTCAAAGGGTAAGGCGTATTTTTCTAACATAGGGAATCGAGGTGTGCGATGCGCGTTATTGCCGGGACACTTGGTGGACGAGCCATCGGCATGAAGGATAGCCTGCCGATCAGACCCACATCAGATAAGGCGCGCGGCGCCGTTTTCTCGAGCTTGGCCCCCCGCATCGCAGGCGCAAAATTTCTCGACATTTTCGCGGGCACAGGGGCCATGGGCATCGAGGCTATTTCGCGTGGGGCACATCGGGTGACGGCCGTTGAACTGTCTCCGCAGGTGGCTAGGCTAATCAAAGAAAATTTGTTGTCTCTAGGCATAACTAGTGATGAGTTCGAAGTCAAAGTGGGGTCCTTCCAAGCCGTGCTGCCCATTCTGGCTGCAGAAACCTACGACCTAATCTTTGCCGACCCCCCTTATGGGCAAGGTTACCCCGCTGAAGTTCTACGCCTGATTGCGCACCATGACTTGCTTAAAACAGAGGGCTTGTTGGTCATTGAGCACTTTTCTAAGGAGAGTGTGCCGCAAAGGCAAGGCAAGTTGCGTTTGTTTAAGATTAAAACCTATGGCCAAACACAAATGTCCTTCTTCATGGCCGAAAGGGAGTGCACTTAGTGATTAAGGCAGTTTATCCAGGTAGTTTTGATCCGGTTACTAATGGACATTTAGACATTATCGAAAGAGCCTCGCGGGCTTTCGACCTTCTCGTCGTCGCCGTAGTAAGAAACCCTGCCAAAGATGCCATGTTCTCTATCGAGGAGCGAGTAGAACTGCTTAGGCAAGTGACAGCGCACCTGCCTAATGTTTCTGTAGGCCATTTTGAAGGCTTACTCATGGAATACATGTACCTGTTAGATGCCAAGATAGTTATTAAGGGCCTGCGAGCAATTTCAGATTTTGAGTCTGAGTTTCAGATGGCACTCATGAATCGCACCCTAGACAGCTCTATTGAGACCATGTTCATGATGACTAACAGCCGATACTCCTACCTCTCATCTTCTCTGGTTAAAGAAGTCGCACGTCTAGGGGGGGCCATCGATGAGTTAGTTCCTGCAGAAGTAGCTGAGGCGGTGGAAGCTAGGCTTTTACACGCCAGACGCTAATCTTTATTCTCGTGAGGCCAATCACCAGCGCCGAGAATACTACCGCTATCCCTAGGAAGGCTGCCGCTCTTATCCCGGTGAAGTAGAGGCGATGCCAGAAGAAGTAGGGGCTAGGGCTAGGTATGGTGGTGAGAAAGGCCGGAACGGCTAGGTTAATGTTAAAGGCGGCAAAAACATTCCACAATAATATTGTGGCCACAAAGGCCAGTACCGCATGCAACAAGCGTGCGAATAGGTAGGGAGTCAGCCTAATATCGGTGTCGTTGATAATGCTGGCCACTTGGCCATGTACCGATAGGCCGCTCCAGGCAATAACTGCCCCCGCCATGGCCACTCTCTGCTGCAGGGGGGCAAGGGCCGTAGAACACATTTGTGTGCCGATAGTGATTTCAAATATGCCCGCCACGGCGGCAGGCGCGAGGGCAGCGGCTACCCCGAGTGGCGCTAGTAGAAAGGCAATTAGTCTGCCCAGAAAGTCTACTGCCCCCACAATAGTTGCCAACCTTATAAGAACAGAGAAAATTATAATAAACCCCCCGATGGTCAAGAGGCTCTGTACAGAATTGCGAATGGCATCCCCCATTAGCTGACCTAGTGGTCTGCCGTCCCGTTTCCGGGCACGGTGCAGTTCGACGAGAGAATTGACGATGATGTTACCGCTATGATGTGAATCCTTCGTGCGCGGGGCATGGCGGCGATAAAAGCGCATACATACGCCGACCCCTAGGCTCGCTAAGTAATGAGCCAGCGCCATAATGGTGCCTAAGGTAGCATCTCCGAACATGCCTACCGCGACCGCACCAAACATAAATAAAGGGTCAGCCGTGTTGGCGAAGGAGATGAGACGCTCGGCCTCAACTTGCGTACAAGCGTTTTGCCGGCGCAACTTGGCCGTCAGGATAGCGCCGAGTGGGTAGCCCGAGGCTAGCCCCATGGCCATGACAAAGGAGCCCACACCCGGCACATTAAAGAGCGGCCGCATGAGAGGCTCCAGTAGTACTCCCATGGCATTAACCACCCCGAGGCCCATCAGGATCTCTGAGAAAACGAAAAAGGGCAAGAGGGCGGGAAAGACAATCTCCCACCAAACTCGTAGGCCTTTCAAGGCGGCAGAGAAAGTATCCTCAGGAAAAAGTACCATGGCGATGGTGAGTATTACCGCCACGCTGGCCAGTAGAAGTGATCCCCCAACATCTTTGCGTCCTCGCCGTCCCATAGTTTTCGCTCTCCTATCCGTCTCTGCACGTAGTACAATATATGCGTTCTTGGTAAGGCTATTCTGACATAGCCAAGCCCCTCTAATATGCTTGTGAGTCGCGTTTTTTGCCTATATAATGAATGGGGTCTCAAAAAGCCACAAGGAGGTTCTGCCAGTGAAAGTTCTTGTCATCAATTGCGGAAGTTCATCTCTCAAGTATCAAGTGTTTGATATGGCAAACGAAAGTGTTCTCGCCAAAGGCCTCGTAGAGAAAATCGGCCTCGAGGGGAGTTTTCTCAAGCATCGCCGGGGTGAGGAGGACAACAAGCTTATCGAAGCATCCATCGACAATCACGAAGTAGCCATTAACTTGGTTATCGACGCACTGACGAGCACTGAACATGGTGTAGTGAAGACCATGGCCGAGATAGAGGCCGTGGGGCACCGCGTTGTGCATGCTGGCGAAAAATATGCCACCTCTGTACTTATTAACGCCGAAGTGATGCAGGCCCTGCATGAATGCGTGGAACTTGCTCCCTTGCACAATCCGCCCAACATTATGGGCATTGAAGTCTGCAGCAAGCTGATGCCCGCGGCCAAGCATGTGGCTGTCTTTGACACCGCTTTCCATCAGACCATGCCTGAGCATGCCTATCGTTACGCCTTGCCGCATGCCTTTTACGAGAAATACGGCATTCGCCGTTATGGCTTTCACGGTACGTCACATCGTTACGTCTCAGAGCGTGCCGCAGCCATGCTGGGTAAGCCGCTCACCGAACTCAAGCTCATCACTTGCCACCTTGGCAATGGCGCCTCCGTGGCGGCTATCGCGGGGGGTAAATCCGTGGACACCAGTATGGGTTTTACACCTCTAGAAGGTCTCATCATGGGTACGCGCTCGGGTGACTTAGACCCGGCCATCGTAACTTTCCTTATGGAAAAAGAGCAAATGACGCCTGAACAAGCCAGCAACTTTTTTAACAAGAAGTGTGGCATGGTCGCACTTTCTGAGGTAAGTAGCGATTTTCGCGTCATTGAAGATGCCGCGGCGGCGGGTGACCGCAAGTCTAAGCTAGCGCTCGACATGTACTACTACCGCGTGCGTAAGTATGTGGGGGCCTATGCTGCCGCTCTCGGTGGTGTAGATGCCATCGTCTTTACAGCGGGACTTGGTGAAAACTCGCCTGAAGTGCGCGAGGAAGTTTGCCAGCACTTAGGCTTCATGGGCGTAGAAATCGACCCCGCCAAGAACAGGGTGCGCGGTAAAGAAGTCGACCTGAGCACAGCTAAGGCCACAGTCAAGGTTCTCCTTGTGCCAACAAATGAGGAGTTAATCATTGCACGTGACACTAAGATGTTAGTCGGCATACACTAATCGTTTGACAGTAGAGTAACCCCTGTGTATAATCTATGAGGTGATAAGTGATGTGGCTTACCTTTGCTGAGCTCGGTAATATGCACCAGGCCCAAAAATTCGCCGTTACTCTCCCTTTTGAGGTTGTGGAGATGCAGGGCGAGGTTTTTACGCCACTTGTGCCAGCCGTAATCACCCTCGCTCTCACTCGCGCTCTAGACAAAATTGAGGTAACGGGCGAGATCTCTGGCCGGTGGTTAGTCGCGTGTGTGCGCTGTCTCACACCGGCAGAAGCCGTCCTTGAGAACAGTTTCGATGACATGTGGTGGCCGTTTGGTCAAGGTGAAGAGAGCGAAGATTTCTTGGCTTCTGACTTTGTAGACAACGACCGTCAAATGGTTAACCTCGAAACATATGGCACAGAGATAGTCTTGGCACATTTACCTTTGCGAGTCTTGTGTGCTCCTGACTGCCTAGGGATATGTGAATCTTGTGGGCAAAATTTGAATGAAGCCGAATGCAACTGCGCTAAGCGTGACATAGATCCGCGGCTGGCGGTGTTGGGGCGTTTGCTGAATGACAAAGGAGGTGTGTTAGATGGCACTACCAAAGAGAAAAACTTCAAAGTCTCGCCGCGATAAGAGGCGCGCCAATTGGAAGCTAACCTCCCCTGGGATGGTACTATGCCCCCAGTGTCATGAGGCCAAGCTCCCCCATCACATTTGTAAGGCCTGCGGGTTCTACAAAACCAGAAAAGTTTTGGCTGTTAAGTAGCCGCAAACTCCTAAAAAGGCGGAATTTCCGCCTTTTTTTGCATCCCGCTGGCCTGGCGAAATTGTTGCCTAGGAATCTAGGTCTAGAGTATACTGAGGGCAGAATATGACTGTAGAGGTGTAGTTATGCGTATAGCAGTGGATGCTTTGGGTGGCGACCATGCCCCAAGTGAGATTGTTGCCGGAGCCATAGCCGCGGTGCGGGAGAAGAAGGGGCTACAGCTTGCCCTTGTTGGCCCCGAAGACAAGCTTCGCGTAGCCTTGCGCCAAGAAGGCATGTCATCTGCTATAGGCATTGTCCCGGCTGCAGATACAATTGGCAACGACGAGGCGCCGGTTATCGCTTTGCGCCGCAAGCCTAACTCCACCCTCGCTGTAGGTGCGAGACTCATCAAGGATGGACAGGCTGATGCCTTTGTGACGGCGGGGAATACAGGTGCCTTTATGGCTGCGGGGCTTTTAATCGCTGGCCGTATCGCCCATGTGGAAAGGCCCGCCCTAGCACCTCTCCTGCCTACTGTGAAAGGCAATGGGGTGGTCCTGCTAGATGTGGGCGCGACCATGGATGCCAAGGCCGAGAATCTCGCCCAGTACGGCCTGATGGGCTCTATTTATGCCGAACGAGTGCTTGGCAAAGTAAGGCCACGTGTTGCTCTGCTTAATGTCGGCAGCGAAGAGGGGAAGGGCAATCAGGTGAGCAAGGACGCCTTTTCGCTTCTTGCTGCGAGTGGCATAAATTTTGTCGGCAATATGGAGGCGCGAACCCTGCTCAGCGGAGAGTTTGATGTCGTAGTGTGCGACGGTTTTACCGGCAATGTCTTACTCAAAATGATGGAGGGCGTAACCGGAACCATGTTCGAACTCTTGCGCGAGGCCTTCTTGGCAGATTACCGCGGCAAGCTAGGTGCCTTACTGCTTAAACCTAGTTTACGCCAACTGAAGCGTCGCTTCGATTATGCCGAGCATGGTGGGGCACCGCTACTTGGCATCAATGGTGTTTTCGTCAAGTGCCACGGCTCGTCTAGGGCCTTAGCTATAAAGAACGGTATTTTTCAGGCCGAAAAATTCATCACCCAGGAGGTGATCAAAAAAATCACTGGCCTGGCGGAAAAGTAGAATTTCTTTGAATATGAAAGGATGATTGCCATGACACGCCAAAAGATTGCCATTGTTACGGATAGCACCGCTGACATTCCACAAGCATTAGCCCAAGAATTAGGTATCGTGGTTGTTCCTCTTAATGTTATCTTCGGAGAGAGGAGCTATAAAGACGGGGTCGACATCGGCAGTAAAGAATTTTTCGAGATGCTGCCGCAAGCTACCGTGCATCCTCGTACCTCACAGCCTTCGCCGGGAGAATTTGTCGATGTCTACAACAAAGTCCTGGAAGAATCAGCAGAAATAATTTCTATACATATCTCCTCTGGCATGTCTGGCACCTACCAATCTGCTGTTTTGGCAGCAGAAATGGTCGGCAAGGGCAGAGTCACCCTCATAGATAGCCTGAACGCTTCCCTTGGTCTTGGCCTCGCCGTCATTTTAGCGGCGCGGGCACGTAATGAAGGGGCGAGTAGGCCAGAGATCGTCGAAAAAGCCAAGGCCGTATGTGACAAGCTCGCTTACTTTATCTCGGTCGAGAGCTTAGTCTGGCTTGAGCGCAATGGGCGCATTGGCAAGGCGAGTGCCCTGCTTGGGGCCTTGCTCAATGTGCATCCTATCCTGCGTCTTAAGGATGGCGGCATTGTAGCCCATACCAAGGTGAGGGGCAAGATGAGTAAAGTGCTAACTAGCCTAGTAGAGTCAGCGGGTGAGTTTGTGCCCCATGGTTCGCGTGTTCGTGTGGCCATCATGCATGGTAATTGCCCCGAGCGGGCGGCAGACTTAAAGAAATTAGTCGAGGCGGCGTACAAAGTCGAAGAGACAATTACCAATCAAATTGGCCCTGTTGTCGGCGTTCACGTTGGTCCGGGAACCATAGGCTTAGTGGTTGTTCCTTACTAGAAGGGAGAGAGGTAGCATGAAAGACGTTTTTGCCATAGTGCGCCGTATTACCGCGCGAATTTTGCGAGTCGATGAGGCCCGGGTGGAAATGGGCTCTCGGTTTAAACAGGACCTCGCGGCAGACTCCATTAACTTGGTGGAGATAGCCATGGCCATCGAGCAGGAGTTTGACATCACTCTTGAGGACGATGAGGTCACGAATATCACTACAGTTGCCGATGCCGTCAACTACATCCTGAAAAGGCCTTAGGAGAGAAAATCTTGCCAGTAGTAATTGAATTGGCCACGAAGCTTGGGTTTACCCCCCAGGATGAACCACTGCTCAAGCAGGCGCTTACGCATTCTTCCTACATCAATAATCATGCTGGCGTCTCGGACAATGAGCGCCTGGAGTTTCTGGGTGATGCGGTGCTGTCCTTGCTATGTAGCCAAAGTCTTTATGCTAAATTCCCCCACTACGCGGAGGGGCAGCTCAGCAGATTGCGGGCTAACCTTGTCTGCGAGGCCGCTCTAGCAGAGATCGCCAAGCGGTTTGGCCTTGCCAGGTACATCTTGCTCGGCAAAAGTGCTGCTGGTAGTGGAGGCTATGAAAGGCCAAGAATCTTAGCCGGTTGCATAGAGGCACTACTCGGGGTGGCCTTTCTTTCGGGTGGTCTGCCAAGGGCGCGGCAGTTGTTCGACCTATTCTATGGCGACCTAATGACCGAGGTCACCGAGTCGTGGTCGGAGGCTGACGCCAAGAGTGCCCTGCAAGAGCTAGCACCCGAATCTATAAAATATGCCCTGGTGCAAGAGAGTGGCCCCGATCATGATCGCACCTACCAAGTCGAAGTGTTCGTCCGCGGCACGGCCTACGGGCTAGGCGAAGGCAAGAGCAAAAAGCAGGCAGAACAAGCCGCCGCACTCCTCGCTCTACGCAAATTGCGCGGTGAAAAGTAACAACTTGGGCGTTTCCCTCGCATATGAAGTAGAGATAGTTGGCGAGGGAGGAATTGGGCTTGGAGGTCTTGAAAGTATCGGCGCACTCAAATCCAAAATCGGTCGCGGGCGCCTTAGCAGCAGTACTGCGCGAGCGAGGGACGGCAGAACTACAGGCGGTTGGGGCGGGGGCAGTTAATCAGGCAGTGAAGGCGATTGCCATCTGCCGCGGCTATGTGGCCTCCAATGGGGTTAACTTAGTGACTATTCCCGCCTTTGCCGATATCTTCATTGATGGACAGGAACGCACAGCCATGCGTTTTATTGTTCACCCGCGGTAGACTAACGACAGAGTGGACCAACAGAAGGGCGACCGACAGAGGGGGCGTTGCGACAGAGGGGACGGTTCTTTTTGTCGCAGAACATCTGACAAAAAGAACCGTCCCCTCTGTCGCCTAAAGAACCGTCCCCTGTGTCGCATGTCGCAGTTACCTAATGGTAGCGTTGGAGGACGAAAAAGATGAAAATTAAACGCGTCTTGGTGCATGGTTTTAAGTCATTTGCCGACAAAACCGAAGTTGAGTTTGGTGAGGGCCTGACGGCGATCGTCGGGCCTAATGGCAGTGGCAAAAGCAACATTGCGGATGCCGTCAAATGGGTTTTAGGAGAGCAGTCTGCTCGTGCTCTGCGTGGTAGCCGTATGGAAGATGTCATTTTTGGCGGGACGGCCAAACGCAAAAGTATCGGTTTTGCCGAAGTGACCATAATATTCGATAACGAGTCTTTACGCTTGCCCACGCCTTTTACCGAGGTAGCCATTACTCGCCGTGTCTATCGCAATCTCGAAAGCGAATACTTCATCAATAAGAGGCCGTGCCGTCTTAAAGACATTACGGAGCTCTTTCTCGATACGGGCATAGGACGTGACTCCTACTCTTTTGTGGGGCAGGGCAGAATTGAAGAAATGTTGAGCGCCGACCCTCGCAGTCGCCGCGTCATTTTCGAAGAGGCAGCTGGCATTTCGCGTTACAAACTGCGTAAGCGCGAAACGGAGACTAGGCTGGCCGAGACGGCCGCTAATTTACTGCGCATAAAAGATGTAACCGCCGAGCTAGAAGCTCAGCTCGGGCCACTCGCCGCGGAATCCGAGCGGGCCAAGTCCTACCAAGGGCTCGCGGTACGGCGTCGCAGCCTAGAGCAAAGCCTACTAGATTACGAGCTTACATTGAATGAGCGGCAGACTCAAAGCCTTGGGCAGCAAGCAGAGCGCCTGCGCGATGACCTTTTGCGAGGCGAACTCGCGCGCAGTAGTCTACTGGCACAGCAAGCAGCGCAGTCCTTGCTCGACAGCGAAATCCAGGCGCGGCTGCAGGATGGCGAGAGGAGTCTTTACGAGAAGCGCTTGGTCCTGCGACAAAAGGATGAACGCAGGAGCGAAGCCGCCACTCAGCTAGAAAAGCTCGGAGCCCAGCGAAATCTTTTACAGGAGCGCCTACAGGATTCTCGCGTGGAGCAGCAAAAAATTGCGCTACGCCTCGCGCACATGCGCGAAGATGAAGCCGCCGCTACTTCACGCCAGAAAGAAGCTCGCAGTGAGATTGCCGAGCTAGATAGCGCCGAGGACGCCCCTACCTTAGGACGCGAGGCTCTGCTAAAAGAAGCGATGGAAAGCCTATCGTCCACTCTCTTTCAGCACGAGCGCGAGCTCACTGCCCAAACAAAGCAAGTAGTTTTGCTAGAAGAAAGGCTGTCGGCGCATTGTGTCACGCAGCAGGCGCTAAAGACGCAGGGTGAGTTAGAGCTAAAGCGCCATCAGGAGCAAGAAGCCGCCGTGTCCGCCGAGAAGATTCGGCTTGCAGAGCTCGTTCTAGAAGAACAGGCAGTAAAGTCGCACCTCGCTGACTTGCGCCAGAAGCAAAAACAGCTCGAAACAGCGCTGAGCGCGAAACAATCAGAGCTTTTTCGTGCCGAGAACCGTCTTCGCGCCCAGAAGGCGAGTGAAGAGCAGATGGAAGGCCTAAGTCGCGGGGTTAAGTTTATTCTTAAGGCACGCTTGCCGGGCGTACTAGGAGTCGTGGGCGACCTGATTTCCACCTCACCTAAGTTAGAGACGGCTATTGAAGTCGCGCTAGGCGGGGCTGTAGCCGATATTGTCACCTTCACTGAAGGACAAGCCAAAGAGGCCATTAAGCGACTAAAGGACAGCAACCAGGGGCGGGCAACCTTTTATCCTCTCGACTCCCTGCGTCCGCGGTCAGCGCGCGAAGTGCCAACCGGCTTACGAAACCACGAGGCTTTCATGGGCCGGGCCGTTGACCTTGTATCGAGCACGCAGGAACTGCGCCCGCTAGTCGAGCAGCTCCTAGGCAATGTACTCGTGGTAGCTAATCTTGACACAGCATCCTTCGTGGCCAAGGAAACGGGTCATATATGGCGCATTGTCACCCTAGAGGGCGATATTCGCCTGCCTAGCGGATCGCTTACGGGCGGTAGCCGACCTGAACGCCAGGCTTGGCTCCTGGCGCGAAAGAGAGAGAGCGAAGACAGTGCCAAGGACGCCTTGCGCTTACGGCAAGAACTCCAGTTGCTTGAAGGGGAGCAAGCCTCCTGGCAAGCGACCATGGCCCTAGCCTTAGCTCGCGTCGAGAACTTGCGTGCCACAATTGATGGGGCGAAGCGTACTTTGCTCGGCTACGAGTTATCTCAAGCCAAGACCGCCGCCTTAATAGAGCAATATACCAGGGAAAGCGAAGGGGCCCATAAAGCGGAGCAGGCCAATGTTTACGAGCAGGCCGAATGCAGACGTCAAATTGCGTACTTAGAGCAAGCTATTGCTGCAGCCAGAGCGGAGCAGGCCACATTAGCTACGGAGGCAGAGGAGTTAGCGCGGGTAAACGCCGAGTTAGGCCATAAGCGTGTCATCAGAGAACAGCGCCGCATGGAGCTAAGACTCGATTTGGCCAGAACTGAAGCCCAAGTTGCTGGCTTGGCCGCCCGCCTCACCGAACACGAAGGTTTGCTAGCAGACGCTCTCAAGCGCACCACAGAGCTTGCTCTAGAGTGCGCTACCCTAGAGAGCGAAGGTATTCGCCTAGAGAATTTACTTGCCGAACTGAGAGTAGAAATGGGCAATTTTGCGGCGGAGGTAGAGCTTCTCTCCGAGTTAGTTCTGCAGTTACAGCAGGAGCGCCTAGCTATGCAAGCTAGGCACCAAGAAATTGTCGCTGCTTTAGAGAATAATACGCAAGAAAGTAACGCCCTGCGCCTTAAACTACATAATATGGAGTTACGTTTAGAGCGCCTCAAAGTCGAAGCCGAACACCTTCTCGCCAAGCGAGCCGAATATGGGCCGGCGGGTGAAACAGAAGGGGTCAACATCTCGAGTCGCGCGGAGGCGGAGTCGGCCATAGAAGTGCTCGACCAAGAAATACTGGCCCTAGGCCCTGTGCGTCTCTCCTCCATCGAAGAGTTTACCCGCCTTAGCGAACGAGTCACCTTTCTTTCGCAAGAAGAAGAAGACCTTACGCGTTCATCAGAGAGACTTAAAGAAGTCATTGCCAGTCTTGACTCCGTAATGGGGGAGAGATTCTTAACAGGCTTTCAGGAGGTAAAGTCTGCCTTTCAAGACATGGTTAACCGTCTGTTTGGCGGTGCCTCCTCGCGGCTTAGCCTAACCGACAAAGACAAACCCCTTGAGTCGGGCATCGAGATAGATGTGCAACCTGTCGGCAAGCGGCTACAGAATATCAGCCTGCTCTCCGGCGGTGAGCGCACCTTGGTGGCTATCGCCTTAATCTGTGCCGTGCTTAAAGTTAAGCCCACACCTTTCTGTGTGCTAGATGAAACTGATGCCGCCCTTGATGATGCCAATGTGGGCCGCCTTATCGGCGTCCTACGCGAGCTTAGCCTGAGCACGCAGTTCTTGCTTATCACCCATACCAAGGGGACGATGTTAGCAGCCGACATGCTCTACGGCGTGACCATGCCTGAGCAAGGCGTCTCCAAGGTACTGACGGTGCGGGTGTCCGAGTTAGCTTCGTCTTAAGATTACTTGCAGAGGCATGAAGGAGAGAAACTATGGGTTTTTTTCAGCGCATAAAAGAAGGCCTCGAACGCACTCGACAAGGCTTCATGGCCAAACTGACCGAGGTAATTACCGGGCGTAAAATTGACGAAAGTTTGTTCGAGGAAGTAGAAGAACTGTTTCTACTCCACGATGTGGGCGTCCTGGCCACCTCCCACTTGCTAGCGGAATTGCGGAAGCAAGTAAGGGAGCGTAGACTGACCGACGGCCAGGAACTGCGTGGCGTAATGAAAGAAATAGCCGCGCGCGAACTAGGGCAAAAACAGCCCTTGCGCTACGTTCCAGGCACACTTAACGTCTTCTTAGTGGTAGGCGTTAACGGAGTAGGTAAGACGACAACCATTGGCAAGCTAGCCGAACGCTACAAGCAAGAGGGTGCCAAAGTAATGGTAGCGGCCGGAGACACTTTTAGGGCAGCTGCCGCATCACAGCTACAGGTCTGGGCTACGCGGGCTGGTGTGCCAGTGGTTAGCCATGCCGATGGTTCCGACCCCGCCGCGGTCGTTTTTGACGCTCTGCATGCCGCGCGCGCGCGAGGAGTCGACCTACTTATTATCGATACTGCGGGCAGGCTGCACAATAAGTCGAACTTGATGCAGGAACTAGGTAAGATTAAGCGCATCATCGACCGTGAGGCGGCTAACGCCCTGCAGGAGGTGCTCTTAGTCATCGATGCCACCACCGGGCAAAACGCCCTCGTACAGGCGCGGGAATTCGCGCAAATAGTACCCCTTACGGGCATCGTGCTCACCAAGCTCGACGGTACGGCCAAGGGCGGCATCGTCCTTGCCATCGCCAAAGAGCAGAATATCCCCATCAAATTAATCGGCGTGGGTGAAAAAATCGCCGATCTGCGCGATTTTGACCCCGCAGAATTTACGGAAGCGCTTTTTGCCGAGTAAATCACCTTTGCTGTCAAGTATTTTGCCTTGACAAGAGCGAATCTTCTTGGTATCCTAGAGCAGGTCAAGGACTTGAGGTGAGGGGTAAATGGAACATTTCGTACGTGCCAACCTCTTGTTGGACTTTTACGGCCAATTGCTTACCGCGCGTCAGGTTTTGGCGTGCCGCTTGTACTACGAGGAGAACTTCTCCTTGGCAGAAATTGCCGATGAGCTCGCCATCTCTCGCCAAGGCGTGCATGACACCGTGCGCCGCGCTGAGAGACAGCTCGAGCTTTACGAGAGCAAGCTCTCGCTGGTGGCACGTTTTCTTGAACAGCAGCAAGAGTTAAGGCGTTTAAAGGAGCTTGTTCTAAGCGGTCATACAGATGAAGCGCTTTCACTTATAGAAAAACTTACTTACTAGGGGGCTGTGCCATTGTTTGCAGGGCTCGGTGACAAACTTCAAGCCGCCCTTAAGAAGTTGCGCGGCAAAGGAAAGCTGACCGAAAAAGATATTGCCGAGGCCTTGCGCGAAGTACGCATGGCTTTGCTGGAGGCCGACGTGAGCCTCGCCGTAGTCAAGGACTTTGTAGCGGCTATTAAAGGCAGAGCTATCGGGGCAGAAGTGCTCGAAAGCCTCACCCCTGGCCAGCACATCGTCAAGATCGTGCATGATGAGCTTATCTCCTTGCTCGGAGGCACCTCAAATCGGCTCAGTATGGCGCCTAAGCCGCCTACCGTGATCATGCTTGTGGGCTTGCAGGGTGCCGGCAAGACGACCCAGGCGGGCAAGCTCGCCTTACTACTGCGCAAGCAAGGGCGTTTTCCACTGCTGGTAGCCTGCGACGTCTATCGACCGGCGGCCATATTGCAGCTAGAGACTCTGGGCAAGCAGCTAGATATCCCCGTTTTTTCAGTGGCGGGGGAAACGAATGTGGCTGATATCGCGCGCCAAGGCAAAGAATATGCTATGAGGCAAGGGCGCGACTTGGTAATTATAGATACGGCAGGTCGCCTGCATATCGACGAAAGACTTATGCAAGAACTTAAAGATGTGCACCGGGTAGTTTCGCCCCACGAAGTGCTACTGGTCGTCGATGGCATGACTGGGCAAGACGCCGTCAATGTAGCTACGACATTTAACAACGCTCTCGGTATCGACGGCATCATTATGACCAAGCTAGATGGTGACACGCGCGGCGGTGCTGCTCTTTCGGTCAAGGCCGTCACCGGCAAGCCGATTAAGTTTATTGGGGTGGGTGAGAAGCTCGATGCGCTCGAGGTCTTCCACCCGGACCGCATGGCCTCGCGCATACTCGGCATGGGTGACGTGCTGTCCCTAATTGAAAAGGCGGAGCAAGCCTTCGACCAAAAGAAGGCCGAAGAGCTAGAGCGCAAGATGCGTACCCAGGGCTTTACTCTCGAAGACTACCTCGAGCAGATGCAGCAAGTGAAGAAGATGGGCTCGCTAGAACAGCTTATGGGTATGATTCCGGGCTTTTCGGCGGCTAAGCAGGTCAAAGATTTAGAGCTAGGCGAGAAGAAGCTCCAAAGCATCGAAGCCATCATTTGTTCCATGACCATCAAGGAACGCCGCAAGCCAGATATTATCGACGGTAGCAGGCGGAGGCGCATCGCCATGGGCAGTGGCACCTCAGTGCAAGAAGTCAATCGCATGCTCAAAGAGTTCGACCAAGCCCGCAAGCTAGTCAAGAGCCTTACCGAAAAGGGCAAGCGCGGCGGTAAAATGAAGTTTCCCTTTATGTAACATGCAACCTGTTACCTGTAGCAGATAACCTGTTACCTGTAGCAGGTAACAGGGGGTATCAGGGTATTTTGAAAGGGGGTGACACATATGGCAACAAAGATAAGATTAAAGAGAATGGGTGCCAAGAAAGCGCCTTTCTACCGTTTAGTCGTGGCTGATTCCCGCGCTCCCAGAGATGGTCGTTTCGTCGAAGAAATAGGCTACTACAACCCCACGCAGAATCCTCCCGCAGTGAAAGTAGACCATGAGAGGGCTACTTACTGGCTAGGGCAGGGCGTACAAATGTCTGACACGGTGCGCAGCATTTTCAACAAAGCAGGCCTGCTAGAGAAGTCCTAGGCGGGGGTGACTAAATTGCGAGATCTCGTTCTGTTTATCGCCAAGCATTTGGTCGAGCATAAAGACCAAGTCGAAGTGACTATGGAGCAAAGCGCGGAGGGGCTAATCTTTCGCCTGACAGTAGCACCGGAAGACGTGGGCAAAGTTATCGGCAAGCAGGGGCGCATCGCCAAAGCCTTCCGCACCGTGCTTAAGGCCGCCAATAGCGGCGACGAGAAAGTGTTTTTGGAGATCGGCTAAGTAACTGGGGAATTAGGTGAGAAAATGGAATCTCGACTCATTTGTATTGCGGAGATTCTCGGAGTACATGGACTGAAGGGCGACCTTAAAGTCCGGTCCCATTCGGATCACCCCGACAGATTTGCGAACTTGCCGGGGGCGAATTTGTTTTGGCGTGGCAGAGGGGTAGAGAAAGAAATTACCGTTCTCTCCGTCCGGCCTTTCGGGCGCTTCTTTATCCTCGCCTTACAGGGAGTCGACTCGCGTGAGCAAGCAGAAGCTTTTCTTGGCGGGGATATCCTCGTCAAAGAAAGCGAAATCCTGCCTTTGCCATCTGGGAGCTTCTATGTCTACCAGCTGATTGGGCTTACAGTTAACGACGAAAAAGGCAGTTTTCTCGGCACGGTAAAAGAGGTACTTCACCTTGGTAGCAATGATGTCTATGTCGTTAAGACCCCTAGTGGTGACCTTCTTCTACCCGCTTTAAAAAGCGTAGTCCACCATATCGACCTAGAAACGAAGGAAATGCAGGTCACACTGCCTCTCGGGTTGGTGGACGAAAAGTGAGAGTAGATGTACTAACGCTCTTCCCAGAAATGTTCGCGCCGGTAACAGCGGCGAGTATCCTCAAGCATGCCATAGCCAAGGGTGTTCTGCAGGTCTGCCTGACCGATGTGCGCAACTTCGCCTTTTCTAAGCATCGCGTTGTCGACGACACCCCTTTCGGCGGAGGAGCAGGCATGGTCATGAAAGTGGAACCCGTTGTTCTCGCCGTCGAGGATGTGCTAAAGCAGGGCGGTGACATCGAGCCGACGCGCCGCAGGGTGATTATGATGAGCCCCGCAGGGCACACTTTCAATCAAGCTAAGGCTGTCGAGCTGTCGGGGTATAGCCAGCTGGTCCTTATTTGCGGGCATTACGAAGGGATCGACCAGCGTGTGGTCGACCTTGTGGTTGACGAAGAGATATCTATTGGTGACTATGTTTTGACGGGCGGCGAATTGCCGGCTATGGTGCTAGTAGACTGCGTGGCGCGTCTTTTGCCGGGGGTGCTCGGTAGTGAGCTTTCTGCGGCGGAGGAGACTTTTTCGGCAGATGGCTATCTTGAATATCCCCACTACACGCGGCCGCGCGAGTTTCGCGGTTTAGCTGTTCCCGAGGTGCTTTTGTCAGGAGACCATGCCCGCATTGCCAAGTGGCGCCGTGGGCAATCTATCAAGCGAACGATGTGCAGGCGTCCCGAGCTTTTCACTCGGGGTTTGACTAAGCATGATCAACAATGTTTAGGTACCGTCACCAGTGCAGACGGAAAGGAGGGCTATTAATGGAAATTATTAAAGGCTTAGAAATGATGCAGTTGCGTCAAGACTTGCCAAGTTTTAGAGCAGGGGACACCGTTAAGGTTCACGTTAAAGTTGTCGAAGGCGGCAAAGAACGTATTCAGATCTTCGAAGGTATGGTTATTTCTCGCCACGGCGGGAGCGTGCGTGAGACATTCACCGTGCGCCGCATTTCTTACGGCGTGGGTGTAGAAAGAATCTTCCCCGTGCATTCTCCACGCATTGAGCGGATCGAAGTAATGCGCCGTGGGCGTGTACGCCGCGCTAAGTTGTACTATCTCAGACACCTCACCGGTAAAGCTGCCCGTATTCGCGACTTACGCAAGTAAACAGGGGGGGGGCCGATTAGCTTGGTCCCTTTTTCGCTAGGCAGCAAGGAGGCAATACATGACAAGCTCGTGGCGTAGAGAATTATTTGAGTGGGGCAAGGCTTTTGCTCTGGCAGTTATACTGGCACTTATTATCCGCATGTTCTTGGTTGAAGTCTATGTCGTAGATGGTCACTCCATGCAGCCCACCCTCCTTGATCAGGAGCGTGTGCTGGTGAACAAACTTACCTACCGTCTCGGCGGGCCAAGGCCCTCTGATGTCATAGTGTTCCGCTACCCACAGGAACCTTGGCGTGACTTTATTAAACGTGTGGTCGCGGTCGGTGGGCAGACGGTAGAGGTGCGCGACGGACAAGTATTTGTCGATGGCGCGGCGCTGCCAGAACCCTATCTTAAGGCGCCCACGCATGGGGTCTTTGGGCCGGAGGTAGTACCCGAGGGTACAGTCTTTGTGCTGGGGGACAACCGCAACTTCAGTCTTGATTCGCGTGATGCAACGGTCGGTTTTGTGCCCCTCGCCAACGTCAAAGGAAAGGCCATGGCCGTTTTTTGGCCCCTGCCGGCGCTTCGTTTGGTACGGCACTAGAGGAGGTTTGCATGACAATTCACTGGTTTCCCGGCCACATGGCCAAGGCGCGACGCCTGCTCGAAGAGAACCTAGGCCTAGTCGATGCCGTCATTGAGCTTCGGGATGCGCGTATGCCACTCGCCAGTGCTAACCCTCTGCTTTCCGCCATCATGGGCGACAAAGTGCGCCTTATCGCCCTCACTAAGCCCGACCTGGCGGCAGAGGTGGCCACAGAGCGTTTTGTGGCCTACTTTGCACACTTGGGGACACCCGCTATTAAGGTAAATGCCCGCGATGGCCGTGGCACAAAAGAGCTCTTAAAAGAGGTCAAAGCAAAAGTCACCCCTAAACTTCCGCGCGACAAGGCGGGGGGGCAGGCCTTGCGCGGGGTTCGTGTCATGGTGGCGGGCATACCCAATGTGGGTAAGTCCAGCCTTATTAACAGCCTAAGTGGTAGAGCGGCGGCACGTACCGGGGCCTTGCCGGGGCTGACGCAAGCTAAGCAGTGGATCAACCTGCCGGATGGTACGCAGGTGCTCGACACCCCAGGCCTACTCTGGCCCCGTCTTGATGACCCGGCCGTGGCCTTCAAGTTAGCCGTAACCGGCGCTATCAGTTCGGCAGGCTTCGATGTGCTCGACTTAGCTGGCAGCCTAGCCGCTTTCGCGGTAGAAATGTACCCCGAGGCCTTTAAGCGGCACTTCCGATTAGAAGGTACTATGCCCTCTGCCGGGCATGAACTGCTCGAACTCCTAGGGCGTAAGCGAGGATGCCTAATCGGCGGAGGTAAAGTAGACCTTAACCGCATCGCCGATATTTTACTGCGCGAATTCCGCGAAGGCAAAATCGGGCGCTTCACTCTCGACCAAGTACCCGACCATGCCTAGCGACCCCGCCTCGCGCCACAGATGCCAAGAAGAGCAACACAAAGCTCTCCTTTTGTATGAAAGGGAGCTTTGGGCTCAGGGCTACCAGCGTGTACTCGGTATGGACGAAGTCGGGCGTGGTTCCCTGGCCGGCCCCGTTATGGTGGCCGGCGTTATCTTACCCCGAGATGCCAGGCTTATCGGCGTAAATGACTCTAAGCTCCTTACGGCGAAACAGCGTAGTACCTGTGCTGCCGAAATCCGCGCTGTCGCAGTCGACCTAGCTGTAGCAGAGAGAGACCAGCGCTTTATTGACCAATATGGCATAGTAGCCGCAGTAGAGAGTTGTCAGCATGAAATTATCGCGCGGCTTTGTCCTGACTACCTCCTGCTTGACGCCTTTGCCTTGCCTAACGTGCAAGTGCCGCAGCAAGCCTTAGTCAAGGGTGATCAAAAATCTCTCTCTATCGCCGCGGCGAGCATCATCGCCAAAGTAACGCGCGACGCCTACATGGTCGAGATGGACAGAGAGTATCCTCTCTACGGCATGGCCTCGCACAAAGGCTATGGCACAGCAAAACACCGCGCCGCACTAGAGCAGCACGGGGCGAGCGCGCTCCATCGCCATTCTTTTCTAAGGTTTCTCGAGGGCTAATGCCTGTGGTGTAATCGGTTGTATTATTCCTTGACACCGCATGAGCCACCATGGTATGTATTGTCTAGGGGGGTATTCTGCACGTGTCGCAGTGGGAGAAATTATTGTCGCGCATATGTTCCATGCCGCGAGACGTTCGCTTCTCTGAGGTCAAGAAGGTGCTTGAAGGTTACGGCTACATTGGTCGTAGGCCAGGCAGTGGCAGTAGCCACTGGACATTCCGTAAGCAGGGTAGTGCACCTATCACCGTGCCAGTAGATGAGCCCATCAATTTGGCATACGTTAAACTAGTGAAAGCCATGATTGAAAGGGAGGTGCCCTCGAGTGAAGAATCTTGATTACTACATGCGTCAAAACTACAGGGTACAGGTTGTCAGGGATGAAGCGGAGGGAGGGTATGTACTCTCTATCCCAGAACTGCAGGGATGTTTAACTTGTGCGTTTGATGTGGGTGTTGGTATGAGCATGCTTGAGGACGCAAAGAGAGAATGGATTCAAGCGGCCTTGGAAGACGGCTATGAAGTGCCCAAGGCGGACACCAACGATAGCTACTCAGGACAGTTTAAGCTTAGGATACCAAGATCGCTACACAAAGAACTGGCAGAGCGGTCTAAGCATGAAGGGGTCAGCATGAATCAGTATTGCTTATACCTATTATCAAATCATGGGCGAGTGGCTAGGGTGCGTCGGAAATTGTCATCTCTTTCTCGGACGGAGAGGGGCTCATAGGTATATTCACACATAGAGGGGTATAGAGCAGTCACCTTGCACCTCCTTGGTCGAAAACACCTCTTCTCTGCTCTTGGCATACAATGGAGCAGCAAAGGGGGAGAGACTGTGGGAGGACGACGCTGCCGCCCGGCGCGACCGGGCAAACGATGGAACTCACAAGCCTATGACACCGAGTTTTATGCCATGGCAGTAATCGTCGGAGTGCAGGGTGTGCGCCTCTTGGTGCGGCCGACCATAGTGGATGGTATCATTTTTGTGGCCTGTGTCGTAGCCATGGCCCCTTGGGAGCGGTGGCTCTAGGGCTAAGAAAATGGACTTAAGTTCTGCCTTTGGCAGGACTTCTTTGTTTTGTGGTGAAGAAAGGTACAAGGCAGCAGAACGGGAGAGTGCAACCATGGTTAAGGATCACATAGACATGCTAGCTAAAGTTATCGGCCCGCGCGGCTCTGCCACCCAAGGCGAGAAAAAAGCGGCCGATTACGTCGCTGCGAAGCTTTCCGAGTGGGGTTACGAGGTACAAGTGCAGCCATTCCGTGCCCTTACTACTTTTGGTTGGCTCTATATCGTCTTTTATCTCTGGCCCCTAGTAGCGTGGCTTCTCGGTTGGTGGTGGTTTGGCGCTCTTGGCGCTGTGTTGTTCTTTCTCGAGCTAAACACGGTGGCGACCCTGAGCAGGTTACTGCCCACCGGGCAAAGCCAGAATATTATAGCCAAGCACCGCGAGGGCAGTGGGCAGCAAGTAGTCTTGGTCGCCCATCTTGACAGCAGCAAGGCAGGGCTTAATTTTAGTCCACAAATGGTGCCGCACTTTCGCACCTCTTTTTTGGCCATGGTAGCTGCTATGGCCTCTGCCCCGGTCTTACTCGCCCTAGGCCTTGCACTAGGGGGTTTCTGGCATTTCGCCGCCTTAATCCCCTGTCTGTACCTGCTGACTATTTGTGGCACCCTGCTGCACCGCGAACTATGGAACAACTACACCAGAGGTGCTAATGACAATGCCTCGGGGGTGGCTGCCGTGCTGGCCGTGGCCGAGAAAGTAAAAGCAAAACTGCCCGAGGGCGTTGCTTTAACTATTTTGCTCACCGGCTGCGAAGAGTCGGGCACCTATGGCATGGTGCGCTTTCTCGAACAACAGGGTGGGGAATACCGTCAGGCCTGGTTTGTTAACTTAGACAATATCGGCGCGGGCACCTTGCACTACATGTCAGGTGAGGGCATGTTTCCTACTTTTCGCTCCACGCCCGAAATTTTAATGGCCTGCCAAGCTGTAGCCAAGGCTAGACCCGACCTCGATGTCCGCCAAGGCGTCTACAACTTGCTCTCTACCGATGCCTTGCCCGCGCTACAGAGGGGCTACAAAGCCATCAGCCTACTAGCCCTAGACGAAAACGGGCTCCTGCCTAACTGGCATTGGCCGACCGATACAGTAGACAATATAGACGAAAAGACCGTAACCACTGCCGTCGAGTTCTGCCTGGAACTCCTAGAGCAGATTTACCGCCGGCACCATAGGGGGGAGTAAGTAATGATTAGCAAGTGTTTGTCGAGTGGGGCAGAGGGAGGACGTGCGGAACTCTTGTCTGGGGTTAAGGCCGTGGTCTTGTCCTTCCTACAAGGGACGTCCGCTAAAGTTTATTTGTTTGGTTCCTTTGCCAAGAGCGAAGAAAGGCACAGCTCGGACATTGACCTTGCCGTCGACCATGCAGGGCAAGTCTCCCCACACATGTTTGCCACGCTGCGCGAGTTACTGCACGAGTCGTCCATACCTTACCAAGTAGATGTTGTAGACCTCTATCATGTGGCAGAGTCTTTCAGGACCAAAGTCAGGCAGGAGGGAATCCTATGGAGCGAGTAGAAGAACGCCTTAACCAGGCCGTGAAGGCTGTAGCGGCTTTGTCTGAGGTAGTGGTCATTGACCAGGCTAGCGCTATCTGGCGCGACTCCGCGATTAAGCGCTTTGAGCTCGCCTTTGAAGCCACGTGGAAGGCCGCCAAGTTGGTCTTGCTCGTGCGTGAAGGCATCGAGGTCAGTAGCCCAAAAGGCGTGATCCGGTCATGTCGCGAAGTAGGCTGCCTCAGTGACGCACTTGCGACTGAGGCCCTCCTCATGGCTGACGACCGTAATTTAGCTGTTCACACCTATAACGAGGAACTCGCAGAGCAAATTTATGGCAGACTAAAGAGCCATCTCACCGTGCTGCGTGCTTGGGTGGCTTCATTATCTGTAGGGGATAACGAGAAGCAGACTGGAGGGTAGAGGCAAGAAACAGGAAGCAAGAAACAGGAAGCAAGAAACAGGAAGCAAGAAACAGGAAACAAGAAGCAAGAAGCAAGAAACAAGAAGCAAGAAACAGGAAATAAGAAACAGGAGGCAAGAAACAGGAGGCAAGAAACAGGAGGCAAGAAACAGGAAGCAAGAAACAGGAAGCAAGAAACAGGAAATAAGAAACAGGAGGCAAGAAACAGGAAGCAAGAAACAGGAAGCAAGAAATAGGAGGCAAGAAACAGGAAGCAAGAGAGGAACAAGGAGTTTGGTTGCGCGGCCGCACGTTTTCCATCTCTCTCTTTTCCACGCCTCTGTGTCCTCTGTGGTTGAAATCGTCTCCTAAATCCTTATGGTAAAAAAAGACCCTCCCCGTTTATCGTGGGGAGGGTCTTTTTGCTAGAGGTAAGGTGAGCTTAGTTTAGGTGCGGAACTTGCTCGCTGCGGTGTAAAGTGACTTGGCGAGCTCGCCTAGTTGCTGCCCTGCGGTGGCGCTCTCTTGGGAAGAGGCGGCGACTTCTTCGGTGATGGCGCCCAGATTTTCCATAGAGGCCGAGACTTCGTTGGCGGCTGCCGCCTGTTCTTCACCCGCTGCGGAGATGCCCTCGACCATGAGCGCGATATTGTTTATCTGCGCCACGATGTTCTCTAGGGCCTCTTGCGCGCTCTTGGCTCCCGCGGCGCCCTGCGTGCTGATAGTTACTGCGCCGTCTATCTGCCCCTGTATAGAGGCGATGAGCTTGGTAATCTCCTTAGTCGACTGCCTGCTTTGCTCAGCTAGGCTACGCACCGCGTCGGCCACGACGGCAAAGCCTCGGCCGTGCTCGCCCGCCCGCGCGGCCTCGATAGCGGCGTTTAGTGCCAGTAAGTTCGTTTGGTCCGAGATATCGTCAATGGCAGAGACAATGCCACCGATTTGCTTGGAAACAGTAGAAAGCGCTAAGACGCTTTCTTGCACCGTCTTTAAGGAATTTATGGAGTTACCTACCCTGGCGGTTCCCTCGGCGGCAGCGGTGCGAGCATTAGAGCTGGCAGCCGTGGCGCTCTGGGCATTAGCGGCAATTTCCTCGGTAGCGGCGGCCAATTGCTCGAGCGTGCGCGAGATTTCTTGGGTAATTCCTGCTTGGCTGTCGTTACCAGCGGCGACTTCTTTAATGCTGCCGCTAATAAGGCCCGATTTGTCTGCCAAGGCAAAGGAAGCAGCCTGTGCTCCTGAAATCATGGTGCGCAGGTCGCCAATCATCTGGGCGAAAGCGCGCGAGAGATCGCCTAGTTCGTCTGTATCATTACCGGCTGTGTAGGCATAAGTCAGGTCACCGCCAGCCACGGCCTGCACTCCCTTGACGACGGGTACTAGGCGCGAAGTGAGACGCGAAGCATAAACCCAGGCCCCGATGCTAGCAGCAGCAATGAGAAACGGGAAGGCAATCGCCATAAACCAAACTACTGACATGGCGTCGGCGCGTATCTCCCTTACGCCAACCTCGGCCACCACCACTAGGTTTGGCCCTGGCACCAACTCCATTTTACCAAAGACATCTAGTCCCTGGTAGTTTATGTAACGGCCAAAGAACTTGCCCTCGGCTCCTGGCGCAAAGCGTTCTAGCGCTGGGGCGGAGGCCTGCAAGGCTAGAGGAGCCTGTTCTACAAAGCGGCTGGCAGTGACAAACAAACCCTCGCGATTGACGAGGTAGCGCTCGCCGGTATGTTCAAAATGGCTCAGGGGCAGGTAGGGATCAGTGGCCAGCGGGGTGGCAATGGTTACTGCTCCGACGATGGCATTCCTTTGGTTGCGCACCGGCGCGGCAAAAACCCAGACTAACGAGCCATCAATAGCAGATTTGCGAATGGCACTCGAGGGCACCCCCCTGAGGGCACCCTGTACATGCTCCTGGGCTGAGAGGTCAAGCACGGCGTTAGCCGTGTTCAGGTTAGACACGCCCTGCGCATCGGTCAGGGTAATCGAGGCCACATTGGCCAAGTCTGCCCGCGTGCGGGTCAGTAAGTCGAATATAGCGGTATTGTTTCCCGTGAGAAGCGTAGGCGACATGGCCAACTTAGTAGCATGAGAAAGCAGTGCGTCATGCCTTACTCTCAAAGTATTTATCAAACCCTCGTGCTTCCCCGCGAGAATTGCCTGCGCCGCTTCGTCCATGGTGTAGACATTGCGCAGTACAGTAGCCACCCCAAAGCCCACAAGAGGCAGTGTGCATACCAGTATCATGACGAAAACAAGCTTTGCCCGTAGTGTCTTTAGCATAAATTCTCTCCCCTACCTGCATATTAACTACCATTAGAATAATTTGCGCCATCACTATTGTCAATCAGGCGCACTCGTAAACGGTCAAATTGGCAACACTTTATTTTTGCTACTAAATACTTGCCACTTAAAGCCGATTAGACAATAATAGAAGCAAAGATAAGTGCAATTGGAGGTCGGTTATGAGTCAGGATTTGCAGCTTGTAATTTTTGCCTTGGATAGAGAGTACTACGGCATTGAAACGCGGCTAGTCACCGAGATTTCGCGCCTTGAGGCGCTGACTTTTGTACCGCGCACCGCCAAGCACATCGCCGGTGTAGTCAACTTGCGGGGGAAGATTACCCCCGTCATTTGTCTGCGCGCGCGGCTCGGCCTGCCGCCGCGCGTTGACAGCAAGGAGACGCGCATAATCTTTGTCGAAGTCGAGGAAGTATTGGTCGGCCTAGTTGTCGATGCCGTGCTTGAAGTAAGTGATATCGCCGCCGCGCTCATTACCGCGCCGCCGGCGGTTATTTCTGCCCCCTTTGTGCTCGGGGTGTGCCACTACAAGCAGCAAAATGCCGAGCATTCGGCGCGAGTAACCCTAGATGCCCTCGTGCAGCAAGAGAAAAACGCCATTGCCCTGCGCCTCTCGGAGATGCAGGGGCAAGTTAAGCTGCTGGCAGAACTACCGCTCTGGCAGACAGCTGCCAATGCTCTGGCCACGGCAGAGCTGTTTACGCGCCGCATCCAACTGCGCGCTATTGAGAACATCGCCATTACCGACCTCACTGGCCACAGCCTAGTGAACACCGCGCACAAGCCGTTGGACTTGTCAAAACTCAAGTATGTCCACAAGTCGCTTACTGGCGCGCCCGCGCATGAAATAGTCGTTTCGGCTGTTGACGGCGGCATTATCCTGGCGGTATCTGAGCCTCTGCGCAGCCCGCAGGGACAGGTAGTTGGCGTCATTTTGATGACCACAGATTTGTCTAAGGACCAGAGCCTTGAGTTTGCCCCCTTTGGTCAGACGGGCGAGCGCTACTTAGTAGACCGCAACGGGCACTTTATTACCAAAAGCCGTTTTATGGAAAACGCAGTGCTTCTAAGGCAGGCTGCCTCTGCGCCCGCCCTTGACTTGTTTGTCGATAAATCCCTGCCGAGCTTTTTTGGGCGGTATTTAAACTATCGCCAGCACGAAGTCTATGGCGCCATGAACTACTTGGCGGCTCTCGATGTGGTCGTCGTAGCAGAGCAAGAGGTAGTAGAGACGACAGGGGAGATACTGGTGGTCTTGCTTGACCCCGCCCGACTATTTACCCAAGAACTAACGGCCAGGCAAGGGGTGATTTCATGAAAAGTAATGAATATCTACAGTTATTTTTAGACGAAACAGAGGAGATGGTCGACCGTTTAGCGACTAATCTTGTCTCCTTAGAGAAAAAACCTTCCGACCATGAGCTCATCTCCGTCGTCTTTCGCGACGCGCACACCATTAAAGGCTCCGCCGGAGCCATGGGCTACACCCAGATGGCGAGCATTGCGCACCATATGGAGAGTGTGCTGAGCCTTTTGCGTGAGAAAGAGCTTGCCCCCACGGCGCTAGTTTTTACGGCCCTGCTTGGCGCTCTCGACTTACTCAAAAATATTAAGCAAGATATTTATCGCTCGGGTAGCGAGGGGCAGTACAATCTCGCGCCGGTTATTGCTGAGCTAGGTTCTTTTGGCAGCAACGCACAAGTCGCGAGCGCCACCGACGCCTTGCCACCCGCCGCCAGCGCGGCGCAGAGCGCAGGTACCAACTCGGCTGCGGCTCTGGAGTACAAAGTAGAAGTGACGCTTCGCCCTGATGCCCCCATGAAGGGGGTGCGGGTGTTTCTCTTGCTACAGATCTTGCGCGGCCTAGGGTCGGTGCTAAACTGTGACCCGGCTGAAGAACAGCTCTTAAATGAAAAGTTTGAGCAGCGCTTTGCCGTGGTGCTGTCTACCGAGCGGCACAGCGATGAAGTCCTAGCCATGCTTGGCAATGACGGTGATGTTGAAGATGTACGAGTTGCCCCTGTAGCGGCCAAGAAAGTTGAAGCCGAGGGCTCTGACAAGGCAACTGTCACTAAGGCCGATACTCGTCAGCACTCGGTGCGGGTCGATGTGCGCAAGCTTGAGGCCCTAATGAACTTAGTGGGTGAGCTGGT
Source organism: Bacillota bacterium (assembly GCA_018333655.1). Classification (NCBI taxonomy): domain Bacteria; kingdom Bacillati; phylum Bacillota; species Bacillota bacterium. The sequence continues at coordinate 93,250 of JAGXTJ010000023.1, forward strand.
TATAGAGCGCAATCGCCTGGCCAATGTCGCTACGCACCTAGAGCGACAAAACAAAGAGGATGAAAATGTGCGTACCCTGATGGCTGTTTCTAGTCAACTAGGGCGCATCACGGGCGACTTACAGCGCGAAATAATGAAGGTACGCATGGTGCCCATCGCCCAGCTCTTTGGCACCTTCCCGCGCTTGGTGCGCGACTTGGCCCAGAACTTAGAAAAAAATATTGAGCTAGAGCTCGAAGGCACCGATACCGAGCTAGATCGCACCATCGTCGAAGAGGTGAGAGACCCTCTTATCCATTTAGTGCGTAATTCCGTCGATCACGGTGTCGAGACCCCCAGCGAACGCCAAAAAAAGGGCAAACCACCCACGGGGCGAGTGCTGCTCAGCGCCCGCCACGAGGACAACCAGGTGGTTATCTCTGTTAAGGATGATGGCGGCGGCATAGATGCGGCCAAAGTGGCGCGCAAAGCGGTGGCCATGGGGCTACTCACAGAAAGCGACCTAGCGGGGCTTAGCGAAGCGCAAAAGCAGCGTCTCATTTTGCTGCCCGGCTTAAGCACCGCCGCCGCCGTTAGCAATGTCTCGGGGCGCGGCGTGGGCATGGACATAGTGCGTAGTCAAATTGAAAAGCTCGGCGGCAGTGTCGACATTGCCAGCACCCTAGGGCAGGGCACCGAGTTTACTATTCGCCTGCCCCTCACCTTGGCTATCTTCCGCGCTTTGTTAGTGAGCGCCAATAATTTAGACTACGCCCTGCCTATCGCCACCGTTATCGAGACACGCAAGCTAAACCCCGCCGATTTACGCGTGGTTAAGGGGCGTGAATGCTTGGTGTTGCGCGAGCAAATTGTGCCCGTGGTCGCCTTGCATACCCTTTTCGCTCTGCCCGCCCCGCAGAAAAAACCGCAGAGCTTAGTCGTAGCGGCGAGTGGAGCCACTAAAGTTGGGCTACTCGTTGACCGATTACTAGGTGAACAAGAAGTAGTGCTTAAACCCCTAGGCCCCTTTTTCGCCCAGAACAAAGAGTTGGCTGGTGCCACCATCTTGGGCGATGGGCGGGTAGTGCCCATTCTCGACATCAATGGCCTACTGGGGTTGATGTCCTAGCTATGAGTAACGAGAAGAAAGTACGCGTACTTGTTGTCGATGACTCACCCTTTATGCGGCAGCTCATTGGCAATATCATCGGTGGCAGTGCCGACCTTGAGGTCGTGGGCATTGCCCGCGATGGCAAAGAAGCCGTAGAAAAATGCCGCGATTTACGGCCAGACGTTTTGACCCTAGACATAGAGATGCCGGTAATGACCGGTCTCGAAGCCCTAGCCGTCATTATGCGCGAAACGCCGACCCCCGTGGTCATGGTCAGCAGCCTTACTAAGGCCGGCGCGAAAGAGACCCTGCAAGCGCTAGAAATAGGCGCGATTGACTTTATTGCTAAGCCAGAGCGCGCCGCCAATACCTTCGATTTAGCGGCCACCATCTTGCCGAAACTCCGCGCCGCAGCAGGCGTGGTGTGGCCTCGGGCAGCGCGTCGCCTCGAAGTAGGCGTACCTGCGCCGCGCACCTACGACCTAGTACTTATCGGTTGCTCTACCGGGGGTCCGGCCGCCCTGCAGCACATCGTGCCCGCCTTGCCCGCGAATAGCTCCCTGCCAGTGGTAATCGCGCAGCATATTCCGGGTACCTTTACGGGGCCCATGGCGCAGCGGCTAGGGCAGCTGGGCAAGGTCAAAGTGGTAGAGGCGCAAGACGGCATGCCGCTTACAGGCGGGGTAGTCTACATCGCCCCGGGCGGGCTTCATACAGTGGTGCGTAAAGATCGCCTGCGCTGCTACTTGCAGGTTCTACCTGCCGAACATGTAGCGACACCCTTTCGCCCAAGTGTCGACGTACTCTTTAAGAGTGCCGAGGAATATGGCAGCAGTGTCTTGGCCGTAATCCTTACGGGCATGGGGCAGGATGGCTTAGAAGGTGCTAAGGTGCTGCACCGCGCAGGCGCCCATATACTGGCCGAATCCGAAGAGTCCGCCATCATTTACGGCATGCCCCGCGCGGTAGCCGAAGCCAACTTAGCACACGGAGTGCTTAGTCTACGTCAAATTACGGAGTTTTTGCAAAAAGCCATGCAAAGATAGAGGTGTGCCCAGTGAAAGTAAACCCCAAGCTCGATTTGTACTTGCGAAGTGTAGAGACGCGCCCGGCCCCTAAGCGCGATGTCGCCGCCGCGCCAGAGGTGCAGGGTGACAGCATTGCCATTTCGACCACCGCGCGGCTCTTGCAGGCCGCCCTAGAGACGGAGGAGCCCTATGCCGCCGCTAAAGTAGCACGAATCAAAGGAGCAATAGAGCAGGGCGGGTATGAAGTAGACATAGGGCGCTTGGCAGCAAGCCTAGCTGATGAAATGGCTGCCGGGCGGGGGCGGAGCAGATGAGAGAGGGCCTCTCTCTATTACATGCAAACCTAGAAAAGCAGCGGCAAGCCATGCAGGGCGACGACTTAGTGGCCATGTCGGCGCTAGTGGCAGAACAGCAAAGCCTGTGGTCAGCCCTGCTAGAGAGCACAGCGGGGCTTACCACTTTGTCACCCGAGGAAGCGCAGCTCCTAGGGGAGCTTAAAGACCTAGTGGCTAGCAATCAGCTTTTGGCGCAGCAGAGCCTGCATTTTGCGCGGCGTGTGCTCGGCGCACTGACGGGGGAGACCCCCTACGGCGCACAACCCCTCGCTGCCCCGACTTGGAGCGGCAAAGCTCTAGATAGACGCGCTTAAGGAGGTCTTACCATGGCATCGACATTCTTTGGCTTTAGCATTGCCAGGCGCGGCATGAGCGCCCATCAGGCGGCGCTCAGCGTTACCGCCCACAATATCGCCAATGCCTCTACCGCTGGCTTCTCGCGCCAGCAGGCCGTCTTTCACGCCACCACCCCCTCTGGGGCGGCCACCGGCAACCGTGCCGCTGGCGCAGGGCAGGTGGGCACCGGGGTGCATATCGCCGAAATTCGCCGCGTGCGCGATGGCTTCTTAGATTTTCAGCTGCGGCAGCAGCTCAGCAAGCAGACCGCCTGGCAGGAGCGCCACGAGGCTCTATCTACCGTCGAGATGATACTGATGGAGCCTAGTGAAACTGGGCTTAGCAATGTTTTTGACCGTTTTTGGGGCGCCTGGCAGGAGCTCGCTAAAAACCCCACTTCTGGTGCAGTGCGAGCCGCTGTAGTCGAGACGGCCTCTACCCTGGCCTCGTCGCTCAACAGCCTCGCCGCGCAGTCCGAAGTGCTCTTGTCTGACCTTAATGTTAAGGCCGAAATCGCCGTGGTAGACATTAACTCTTTGTCCTCGCAGCTAGCCGTCTTAAATGAGCAAATCGTTACTAACTTGGGTGCGGGCTTAAACCCAAACGATCTACTTGACCGCCGCGATATCTTGCTCGACGAGCTTTCTAAAATAGTAGATTTTCGCGCCTTAGAGCAGCCTAATGGCGCTATCAATGTGGCCGTGGGTGGCAGACACCTGGTGCAAGAGAGCAGGGCGATAGCGCTGACTAGTGGTCTCGTCAACGGCGAAATGGTAGCTACCTGGCCAGATGGACAGAGGCTAGCCTTCAGCGATGGTAAACTCGCTGGCATAGCTGCCGCTCGCACCTTTATTGCCACTGACTTTTTAGGCCGTTTAAATACCTTGGCCTCCGAACTGCATGAGAGCGTTAACAGGGCGCATGCCAATGGGCGGTCGCTTGACTCTGCGAACCCACTACTAGGGGCAAACTTTTTCGAGTTGCCCGCCACCGCCACCGGGCAGGAGGCGCGTCATATTCGCGTCGACCGCGACATAGTGGCCAACCACAACCTGCTACGCGCGGCGGGGCCTGCTCCGGCGGGGCTCTCTGACGGCAGCAATGCGCTAGCCATCGCCCGTCTGCGCAATGCCCTTATGCCGAGCGGCACGGCCTCGCTCGAGGGCTACTTTGCCGGCATCGTCACCGACCTTGGCGTCGAGACCCAGCAGGCAGAACGCATCATGCTAAACCAAGAGTCGCTCATGAGTCAGCTACAAAACCGCCGCGAAGAAGCGGCCGGGGTTTCGATAGACGAGGAGCTCGCCTACATGGTGCAGTTTCAGCATGGCTACCAAGCCTCGGCGCGCCTCTTGGCTACCCTCGACGAAATATTGCAGACCATAATTAACTTAGGGAGGCAGTAGCCATGCGCATTTCCAACGCCACCCTGCGCAATAATGTGATGCGTAACCTACATAGTAGCCTGCGCGAAATGAACGAGGCACAGCGGCAAATGGCCTCTGGCCGCACCGTACAAGTGCCCTCCGACAACCCCATCGTGGCGGGGCGTCTCTTAAATATTAATGCCACCATGGCCGAAAGCGCGCAGTTTCAAACCAATGTGCAGGACGGCATCGCCTGGCTTAATATGACAGACGTCACCCTTGACGCCGTGGGCGAGGCGCTGCACCGCGCCAGAGAGCTAGCCATCGCCGGAGCGAGCTCCACCTTGCCCCCCGATGTGCGCGCCTACAACGCCACCGAGGTCGACCAGCTGCTGCGCCATGTCGTCTCACTGGCGAACTCCTCTTTTGACGGTAGCCGTCATTTGTTTGGCGGCACGCACCATGGCGGCATACCCTTTGCCTCTAGCGAGGCACCAGATGGTACTTTGCAGCTGCCTACTGTTGTGCCCGGCGCACCCGAGGGTAGGGGCGCCATCAGCTACGAAGTGCTGCGCAATATTGAGATGCAGGTCAATATCCCCGGGGCGGAGCTCTTTCAAGACGGCGCTAACAGTGTTTTTGGCGCCCTAACTATGGCGCGCGACGCACTGCGGGCCACTCCCACGGCGGATGTACAGGTCTCCTTAACGGCCCTGCAAGATGCGCTTAGCGCAGTGCTTGACGCCCGCGCTACGGTGGGGGCACGCCAAAACAGGCTCGACATGATGGATGCGCGCTACAACGACGAGCGCACCACTCTAAGCGAGCTTAGATCTAAACTGGGCGATGTCGACATGGCCGAGGCCATTATGAATTTTAATGTGCGCGAGAGCGTCTACCAAGCCGCCCTAGGCGCCGCCGCGCGCGTCATGCAGCCCACCTTGCTGGACTTTTTGCGCTAGAAGATGCTGATGCAAATCGTAAGTAGCCGCCTAGGTGAGCTAGAAGTATCTGCTGACGAAGTTATTAATTTTAGCGACGGCTTCCCAGGCTTGCCAAGCTGGCAGGCCGCCGTGCTACGCCAAACGCAGGTCGCGCCCTACCTGCTGTGGCTGCAGTTTGTGCACGACAGCGAGGCCGCTTTTTTATTGGTCGACCTAGCTATAGCTTTGCCCGACTACGACCTCGCCCTAGCCCGTACCGCCGCCGAGTTAGGCGAGCAGGCGCAGGTCTACGCCATCGTCTCCGTGCCAGGCGGCACCTTAATCCGCGCCACCGCCAATCTTTTAGCGCCCGTCGTCATCACCTTCACCCCCGCGCTAGCAGGCCGGCAAGTAATATTGCACGACAGTGGCTACCCTCTGCGACACACCCTCTTTATTGAGGACGAGCCATGTTAGTCCTAGCGCGCAAAGTGGGCGAGAAGCTACGCATCGGCGACCATATCGAGGTGGTGGTAGTCGAGGTCAAGGGCGACACCGTGCGCCTAGGCATTAAAGCCCCGCGCGGGGTGGCTATCTACCGCCAAGAGCTCTACGAGGCCATACAGCGCGAAAACGTGGCGGCTAGTCAGCTGCCGGCGAATCTATCTCTAAAACAAAATGAGAATTTACCCCTAAAGTACCCACCACCCCTGCCGATAGAGTAGACGAGGGGCCCGGCGCGCGACGAGCCAAAACTCAAGCGGCAAGGAAGCCGCCGAGAAAATCAAGGAGGAATAGAAATGAGAATTAACGCCAATATGTCCGCCCTTAACACCCATCGTCAACTGAGCGCCAACCAAGCTAGCACCGGCCGCTCGGTAGAAAGGCTATCTTCGGGTCTCCGCATCAACCGTGCCGGCGACGACGCCGCAGGCTTGGCCATCAGCGAAAAAATGCGCGGCCAAATCCGTGGTTTGTCACAAGCCTCGCGCAACGCGCAAGACGGCATCTCCATGATTCAAACTGCCGAAGGCGCGCTGAACGAGACACATGCCATTCTGCAAAGAATGCGTGAGCTTGCTGTTCAGTCGGCGACAGATACCAATACTACTGACGACCGCCACAAGATTCAGTCTGAAGTAGACGAACTCGCCAGAGAAATCACCCGTATCTCTAACACGACGGAGTTCAACACCCAAAATCTTTTGGCCGGCGGCCTTAACAACAGATTCCACATTGGCTCAAACGCCAACCAATTCATGGATTTGTCGGTCGTGGCAATGGATGCGCAATCTCTAGGCGTTGCTGGTTCTGTTTCGGTTTTGTCTGGTGCGTTTGGCGCCCGTAATTCTGGCATTACTAGCGTGACGAACATTGGGCGGAACTTGGCCGAGCGCCATGATTACAACATTGATGTGGTTCGGAGGGCGGCAACTGGGTCGGCTATAACAGCTAGCCCCAGCACCCCGGCCCCACCCGCCCTTGCTGCTGCTCCCGCTGATCTCGTTGTTACTGGATTTAACCGCACTTCTGATACGGCTTATTTGTTGCGTGTAGCTGGAGTAAATGCGACACCCGGCGACAATCACGTTACAAGCTTGGAGTTCTCTCGCGATGGTGGTGCGACATGGGGAACGGCAGGAGTGGGAGGAACAGCCGCGAACATAGTATTTACGTTTGATGGCATTACCCTCAACACTAGTGATGGTGCTGGTATAAGCCATGCTGTCGGCAACACTTATAGTTTCACAGCCACCGTAGCCAGTGCGACTTTGCAGTTGCAGGCTGGAGAAACAAATATTGGCAGTGCAGTAACTGTGCGCGCAGGCATGACTAGTGCTGAGCTTGGTAATGAAGTGACAGGGCAAACGCTTACTGCGAACTTTAATTTTAACGACCTTTTCGTCGCGACTACAGGGCCTTTTGGTACAGATAATTTTATCATTAGCCAGGGACAATCTAGTGCGGCGGTCACTTCTGGGGGAGTAGTCTCAACAGAAGCCGTTGCGAGGGCAGGTATTCTTGTTAACACGCAAGTTACTGCAAATAATGCGATTACCGTTATTGACAATGCACTTACTTCGGTCTCTACCGAGCGCTCTAAATTGGGTGCTATCCAAAATCGCCTCGACCACACCATCGCTAACCTAGGCACCTCGGCTGAGAATTTAACCGCCGCCGAGTCCCGCATTCGCGACGTTGACATGGCAGAAGAGATGATGGAGTTCACCAAGAACAATATCCTCTCCCAGGCTGCCCAGGCCATGCTCGCGCAGGCTAACCAGCTGCCCCAAGGCGTGCTGCAGCTCCTCCGTTAGTTCGCCCTTCGTCGCTAAGTCACACCTCGTAATTACTCGCCTCCACCTCGGTGGAGGCTTTTTTCTTACCACAGAGGAGTTGGGAGACGATTTTAACCACAGAGGACACAGAGGCGTGGAAAAGAGAGGAACAAGGTGTGGGTGTAGCTTGCATTTAGGTCCTTGTTTCTCTCTTGCTTTTCTCTGTGACCTCTGTGGTTGATAAACGGTCCTCCCCACTCTAACTTCTTCCTTCCAACCTCCAACCTCTAATTCAGGTTCTCTGTGGTTGATAAACGTTCCTTCCCCGTGGCGAGGGCTTGGGAAACGGTTGCGCGGCAGAGGGGACGCTGCGACAGCGGGAGCGCTGTCGCCTTCCTGTCGCCTCTCTTCCGCCTCTCCACCTCTTCTAACCTCTCACCTCCAACCTCCAGTTTCCCGCCTCTAGTTTCCTGCTTCCAGTTGCTTACTTCTGATTTCTTGTTTCTGACTTCTATTTTCTTGCTTCTATTTTCTTGTTCCTCCTAAAGTCCCCCCCTCTACTCGCCGACTACTTAAGCGAGACTATGTAGTAAGTGGGGGCTTAGCATGAACGAAATTCGCACTGGCATGCGCTTTGGGGGCCTGGCCACGGGGCTTGACACCACCACCATGGTGCGCGACCTCGTGCGGGCGGAGCGCATACGCGTAGACAGGCTTACGCAGAACCGCACGCAGCTTGAGTGGCGGCGCGAGGACATGCGCACGCTCAACACCCAACTAACCACTTTGCGCAACCGCGCCTTTGATATGACGCTGCAAGGTAGCTACCGCCGTTTTACCGCCACCACCACCAACGACCGCGCGGTAACTGCGGCACCCACTGGCGCTGCCTCGGCCATGGGTTTTGAGTTTACGGCCATTAACCGCTTGGCCTCCTCAGCCACGGCCACCTCGGCGGGTAGCATTGTGGTGGCACCGCATACACGCATAGACCCTACTGTTCCCCTTAGTCAACTGATCTCCGCCGGGCAAATTGATGGCGCCCCGCTCGCCGGGGCGACCAGCCTTACGGTCACTCTCTTTAACCACAACCAAGCCGGCACAAGGGTGAGCGAGACTTTAACAATAAATACTGCGACAGATAGCTTAAATACCGTACTAAACAGCATCAACTCCTCGGCCACCCTAGGGCTGCAGGCCTTTTACGACGAGTTTTCGGGGCGGGTGAGCCTGACCTCGCGCTTTACGGGTAATAACAATGCCGCCGGCGCAGATATAGGCTTTGAAGGCGGGCATGCCTCGTTCTTTACACAGACCTTGCGCCTAAGCCCCGTGCAAGACGGGCAGAACGCGCAGTTTACGCTCAATGGCCTAGCGACCGAGCGCGCCGGCAATACCTTTACCCTGAATGGGGTGGCCTTTACTTTGCGCAACACCCTGCCCGCGGGGGAGAGGGCCACGGTTACGGTGGCCACAGATCGTCAGAGCGTAGTTAAAAATATCAGCGACTTTGTCACTTTGTACAATGAAACGCTCGACCGCTTTAACACGCAACTAACAGCCCCACGTCACCGCGAATTTCTGCCCTTGACCGACGAGCAAAAGAAAGAAATGGGCGACGACGAAGTGACGCGGTGGCAAGAGCGCGCCCGCAGTGGCTTGCTCCGCGGTGATGACCTGCTAGAGCGCGTCGTAGGGCGCATGAGGCGCGATTTTACCGAACCTGTGGCTGACGCGACTCTGACTCTGCGTCAAATGACCGCCATTGGCATTACCACTAGGCACCACACCGAGCGCGGCAGGCTGCACCTAGACGAAAATGTGCTGCAGCGAGAGCTTGAAAAAGATGCGGGTGCCGTAGAGGCCCTGTTCAGGGGGATAGCCACGCGCCTGCGCACCGCGCTAGACAGTGGCGTGCGCGAAATTAATTTACAGGCCGGTGGCACCTCCGGCTTTAACTTGGCTGATAACAGTGTCATTGGCCAGCAAATGCGGCGCCTAGATGAGCGCATCGGGCGCGAAAACGACCGCATCGCGCGGGTGGAAGAGCGCCACTGGCGGCAGTTTACAGCCCTTGAACGCGCTATGGACCGTATGAATTCGCAGAGCGCGTGGTTGTCGCAGCAGTTTGCCGCTCCTAGCCAGTAGTAGGCTGCACGCGCAGAGCAATGTAAGGAGGAATACACATGGCCATGCCTAACCCCTACCAAGTTTACCAGCAACAAAGCGTAATGACGGCCTCACCCGGAGACTTAACTTTGATGCTCTTTAATGGTTGCCTTAAGTTTATGGGGCGCGCCGAGCTAGCCCTAGAGAAGAAGGACTTAGCGGGGGCGCACGAGGCCTTGCTGCGCGCGCAAGACATCATTGCCGAGCTTATGTCTAGCCTCGACATGCAGTACGAGCTTTCGGGTAATCTACTGGCCCTCTATGAATTTATTTACCGCCACCTTGTGCAGGCCAATATTAAGAAGGACCCGTCGCTTATTGCCGAAGCTGTGGCCTTGGTGGCAGAGCTGCGCGACGCCTGGGCGGAGGCTGTGCAGGTGACCCGTGCCCGCTAAAAAAGAGGCCGCTGGTTTTCTTGACCTGAGCGCCCTTTTGGGCGAAGAAAAACAAGCCGCGGCAGAATTTATACGCCTGACAGGGGCCATGTATGACCTCTTGCTCACGGGCGAGTACGAAGCCCTAGAGGCTCTGCTTAATGAAAGACAGTCCTTTATCTCGCGCACGGACGAGCTTAAGGCAAGGGCCGATTTACTTTACTTAGAGCTTCGCGGCGGTCTCTCTAGCGAGGGCTTGGCAGTTTTTTACGCGCGAAAGGATGAAGTTGCTAAGCTGTGGCAGGAGGCGCGCCAACAGGACAAAGTAGTGGCCGAAAAAATGCATGCCCTGTTGCTAGAGCTACGGCAAAAGCTCTCGGATGTCAGCAGCTCCAAAAAAGGTCTCATGGCCTACGCGGCCAGCAGCCGTCCCGACATTGCTCGCGCACTAGACGATAAATTTTGAGGGGAAGGGATTTAGGTGAAAGTACAAGGCACTGAGCCAGTGGTAATGGCCAAGGTAGTGGATTTGACCGCGCGCCAAGAAGTAAAGGATACTCGTCGTACCGCCATTGACATGAGCCTGCATTCGGAGCCGCAAGGCGGCGCTCCCGCCGAAGCGTTGCCCCGTGACCTCACTAGCGACGAGGTTGTCGACCGTTTAAACATGGCCATGCGGGCCCTTTCGACCCGGTTGAAGTTCCAAAAGCATGAGGGTAGTGGCCAATTTATGGTGCGCGTCATCAATGAGCAGACGGATGAAGTTATTAGAGAGATACCCGCCGAGCGCCTGCTCGATCTCTTGGTGCATTTGCGCCGTATGGTGGGGGTTTTGGTTGATGAAAGGGCCTAAAACGCGCCTTACCCCGTTAGTTCCGCATTTTTTAATGGGGAACTAATTTTTTTTGCAGGAACAGGCGTTCTCCTTGTCGAAATATGTCTGCATAGCGCGATAAGGGGAGGTTGTTGCCGTTTGACTGTAAATATCAACGAATTGCTACATAGAAGTCTTGATGTCGCGGCCTTGCGTCAGCGCACTATTGCTAACAATGTAGCTAATGCCAACACACCTGGCTTTAAGCGCAGCTTTGTCAGTTTTGAGGAGCATGTACAGAGTGCTATCGCCCGCCGCAGCCTGTCGGAGCACGATTTGCAGCCACGCCTACATCAAGACCGCTCTACCAGTATGCGCGAGGATGGCAACAATGTCAGCGTGGAGCATGAGATGGTGCTGATGGCGGCTAACACTGTGCAGTACCAAGCTTTAGCCCAGCAGCTCAGCGAAAGGTTTTCGCTCTTGCGCTATGTCATTAACGATGGGAGGCGCTGATAATGCGAATTTTTGCCAGTATGGCCACCAGTGCCTCGGCGCTAGCTGCCGAAAAACTGCGGATGGACATGGTGTCCAAGAATGTCGCCAATATGAATACCACTCGCACGCCCGAGGGCGGGCCTTACCAGCGGCGTAAAGTCATCTTCTCTGAGTTAGTCGAGGGCGCGGCGCGTAACCGCTTTGTGCGCCTGCCTACGCGTGGGGCGAGCCGTGGGGTGATGGTGTCGCAAGTGGTGGTAGACGATGCCCCGCCGCGCATGGTACATGACCCAAGTCACCCTGACGCTAATGCCGAGGGCTTTGTGGCTATGCCCGAAATCAACTTGGTTAATGAGATGGTCGACCTTATTACGGCCACGCGTGCCTATGAGACCAATGTGCAGGTGCTAAACGCCAGCAAGTCGATGCAGCTACGCGCTTTAGAAATAGGAAGAGGGTAGGTGGAGTAGATGATTAGAGCCATTCCCCCCATAGCTCCCTTGCAGCAGCTTGGCGCAGCCCCGCAGGTGGCCAACAGTGACCGGGCAGCGGGGGGTAGTTTCGCGGCACAGCTCAACGAAGCACTAAATGAAGTTAATGCCCTGCAGCTTAAGGCCGATGACATGGCTACGAAGCTTGCCTTAGGGCAGATTGACGATGTGCATCAAGTCACCATCGCCATGGAGAAGGCGGCACTGTCACTGCAGTTAGCAGTGCAAGTGCGCAACAAAATGGTGGAAGCCTACCAAGAAATTTCTCGTATGCAAGTCTAGGGGGAGATAGCTGGTGGCTACAGGACAAAATCTGCTTAATTGGTGGACAGGGCAGGACCCTCGTCGGCGCACCATGTGGGTGGTGCTGGGGCTAGCTATCGTGGTGGCAGGCTCGTCGATGCTCTTCTACACGACGCGCGTTGACTTTGCACCACTCTTTACTGGCATTGAAGCTGAGCAGGCGCACTCGATTGTGGAGTCACTGCGGCAGCAACAAGTTAACTACCAGCTCGCCGATGGCGGAACCTCGATCTTGGTGCCGCGCGAGCAACTGCATGAACTGCGCATACGAATTGCGGGCGAGGGGCTGTACAACAGCGGTCTTGGTTTTGAGCTGTTTGACGAGGCTCGCCTCGGCTTAACGGACTTCGAGCGCCGTATTAACTACCAGCGCGCCCTGCAAGAAGAACTGCGCCGCACCATTGCCGCCTACCCGGAGGTAGACCAGGTGCGAGTGCACCTAGTAATCCCGGAACGCACCGTCTTTGTGCAGCAGGCTGAGGAGTCTAGTGCCTCGGTCACGCTTAAATTGCGGCCCTTTAGCACTCTGTCGCAGGAGCAGGTAAAGGGCATGGTCTACCTAGTGGCCCTAAGTGTGCCGCGGCTTAAGCCCGAAAACGTGACCATTGTCGATGTGGGCGGGCGTATACTTACGCAGGGCCTTAACTTAGGCGAGGGCCAAGTCAGCCCCACGGTAGCTAGGCAGGGTGAATTACAGCGCGGCTTTGAAAGAGAGATAGAGGTCAAGCTTCTCGGCATGCTAGAGCGCATCTATGGACCCGGGCAGGCGGTGGCCGTGGTGACCGCCGACCTTAATTTTGACCAGCAATCGGTGACCCAGATTGTCTTTGACAGCGCGGGGCAGGTAGTGCGGAGCGAACAGGTGCGCGAAGAGACCTTCACCGGCCCTGCGGGGCAAGTGGGCGGGGTGGCCGGCTCGGCCTCTAATGTACCAACTTACCCGACCGGCAGCGGCCAGGAAGGCACCTCTACTTACAGCAATGTAGAGACCACGCGTCAGTTTGAAATAGGCACGACCGAAACAACGACGGTAATCGCCCCTGGGCAGGTGCAGCGCCTTTCTGCCGCCGTAACCGTTAATGCCGAGCTGTCGGAGGCGCAGCGCACGGAGCTTGGCAACATGGTGCGGGCGGCCATTGGCTACGATGAAGAGCGCGGTGATTCCATATTGATTTCGGCTTTAAACTTCAGCCTCGCCCATGTGGAGGAGGCACGTCTCGAAATGGCTGAATTCGCCAGACAAGAGCAGCTGCGTCAGTACATAGAGTGGGGCATGATGGGCGCGGGTGGCTTGCTCGGGTTTATATTGTTACTTGTAGTGATGGGCCGCATGAGGAAGGCGTCACAGTTTGAGGTGGCTAAGACCCAGGCTGTGAACTTAGTGCCGCTCGAGCAGGCCTTAGCCGAGGCCGCCGCGGCCAAGACCATTATTGAGTCTGATGAAGCCTTGAACAAAGTTAAAGAAATTGCCAAGCAGCAGCCCGAAGAGGTGGCCTTGCTGATTAAGGCATGGTTCAATGAAGGATAGAGGGGGATTTTCTTGCCAAGGGAAAAGCGCGCCAGTGGGCTACGGAAAATCGCCGCCCTACTGATATCTTTGGGCCCGGAGGCCTCGGCCAAGGTGCTGAAGTTGCTGCCGGACGAGGACATAGAGGTTATAACCGCCGAGGTGGCCAATACGAGCCGTATCGAGCCTGAGTTTAAGGCCCAGGTTTTATCTGAATTTATGGACGTACACCAGGCGCATTCATACTTGCTCGAGGGCGGCGTCAAGTACGCCCGCGAAATGCTAGACCGTGCCCTAGGTCCGTCCAAATCGACAGAGATTATGCGCCGCCTGACGCAATCTACGGCCCTCAAGCCCTTTACTTTTGCCCGCAAGATAGACCCCAAGCAACTAGGTGGAGCCATTGCCGAGGAGCACCCGCAGACGATTGCCCTAGTTATGGCCTACCTAGAACCGGAGCAGTCCTCCATCATTATGTCGATGCTGGCTCCTGAAGTCCGTGCCGAAGTAGCCAAGCGCATCGCCACCATGGAGCGCGTCTCGCCCGAGGTAATAAACGAACTCGAAGGCGTTTTGTCGAGCAAGTTTTCGGCCTTTTCGCAGCAAGACTTTTTTGTGGCGGGCGGCATGAAAGCCCTGGTGAATATTCTTAACCGCGTGGATCGCGCCTCAGAGAAGCTTATTTTTGAGCATCTGGAGCGCGAAGACCCCGCCCTAGCCGAAGAAATTCGCAAGCGTCTCTTTGTGTTTGAAGATATTATTGTGCTCGACGACAGCGCCATTCAAAGAGTCATCCGCGAGATTGAAAACCGCGAACTGGCCATGGCCCTTAAGGGGGCTGGCAGCGAGGTCAACCAGCGCATTATGAAAAACATGTCAAAACGCGCCGCGGAAATGCTTAAGGAAGACCTCGACTTTTTGGGCCCCATTCGTTTGCGCGACGTGGAAGAAGCGCAGGCGCGCATCGTGGCTGTTATTCGCAAGCTAGACGAGGCGGGAGAAATAGTCATAGCGCGAGGTGGGGAAGATGCCATCATTGTATAAAAATGCAGTGGTACACGATAACCAGGGGCGCACTATTCCGGTCTCGCATGTAACCATGCCGGCTCCGCAGCTCGACCAAGAGGGGCTCCAAGAGGCCCGCCTCGCCGAATTGCTTAAGGCAGCACGCGAGGAGGATAAGCGCAAACTAGACGAACTGCTGCTCGCCCATAAAGAGGAGCTAAACACCCTGATGGAGGCCGAACGAAAGAGAGTCTACGAAGTAGCTAAGCGGAGTGGCTATGACGCTGGCCTGGCCTTGGCACAAGTTGAGGCCGAGCAGTTGATGGCCGAAGTACGGCACTGCTACCATCAATTAGAAGTTGACCGCAAGGTTTTTGTCGAGTCCTGCCAGCAAGAAATTTCGGCGCTCATACTTGGTGTCACCGAGCATCTCTTGCGGCAGGAATTAACGGCCTCCTCGGCCGCACTGCCTGGACTAGTGGCCTCGGCCATTAGCGAACTCGTGGTGCGCCGACAAGTCGTGGTCTTTGTGCACCCTAGCCGTGTGGCCGAGGTGAACGAGGTTTTCACCCAGTGGCCCTTGCCGCTAGATGGGCAAGCGCTGTTAGTGAGGGGCGACCCTACCCTAGACAAAGCCTCGTTTCGTGCCGAGGACGACTTGGGAGCTGTGCTGGTCGACTTGCCGGTGCTTACGGCTAAGCTCAAGCTAGCACTGACATGAACAATTTTTCTTACGATTTTACCGGTTCTCTCGTGCGCACCAAGGCTAATGTCACTTGGCAGGCCAGAGGCCGCGTGACCGAGGTCGTTGGTCTTACCGTAGAGGCGAGGGGCTTTCGCGCCTCTATCGGCGAACTCTGCCGCATTGGGCAGGGGGAGGAGGCCATCGAGGCCGAGGTAGTCGGCTTTAGTGGGGACAAGCTTTACTTATTTCCGTTTCGTTCTCTTTATGGTATCTCGCCGGGCAGTGTAGTCGAGCCTTTGCGGCAAAAATTGGTTGTGCACTGCGGCGAGCATATGCTCGGCCGGGTGATTGATGGGCTGGGGCGTCCCCTGGCGGGGATAAGTTCTATGCCTTTAGGCCAGGCCTACCCCTTAGACCAAGCGCCGCCTAACCCTATGAGCCGTACGCGTATCGAAGATGTACTCGAGACAGGTGTTAAGGCCATTGATTTATTTCTCACTGCGGGGCATGGGCAGCGCCTGGGGATTTTTGCCGGCAGCGGTGTCGGTAAGAGCACCATCCTCGGCATGATTGCGCGTGGCAGTACCGCCGACTGCAATGTTATCGCCTTAGTGGGGGAGCGCGGCCGCGAAGTGCGCGACTTCCTCGAGAAAGACCTTGGCCCCGAGGGGCTACGACGTTCTGTGGTGGTGGTGGCCACCAGCGACCAGTCGGCACTGCTACGCATCAAGGCGGCGCTTACGGCAACTGCGGTGGCCGAGTACTTTCGCGACCAGGGGAAGAATGTCATGCTCCTTATGGATTCGGTCACGCGTTTTGCCATGTCACAGCGCGAAATCGGCCTCGCCATTGGCGAGCCGCCCACCACGCGCGGCTACCCGCCCTCCGTTTTTGCCCTGCTACCCAAGCTCTTAGAGCGTTCGGGCACCGGCGAGCGCGGCGCCATCACCGCCCTGTACACCGTCTTGGTGGAGGGGGATGACATGAATGAGCCCATTGCAGATACGGTCAGAGGCATTTTAGACGGGCATATCGTGCTGTCGCGCCACTTGGCGGAGCGTAACCACTACCCTTCGATCGATGTGTTGCAGAGTGTGAGCCGTTTGGCGACGGAATTGGCGGCGACAGAACATTTGAAGTTAGTGTCCGAGTGCCGCTCGCTGCTGGCGGTGTACAAGCAGAACGAAGATTTGATTAATATTGGCGCCTACATCAAGGGTTCTAGCCGCGAAATAGACGAGAGTATCGACAAGGCACCCCGCATTATGGCGGTGCTCGCGCAAGGTATTGACGAACGCTACTCGCTCGAGGAAGCATTGTCTGAGCTACGAAAAGTTATGGCGAGGTGAAAGTATGGCAAAGCGCTACCGACTGGCCCAAGTTCTAGAGCTAAAAAAGCAACTGGAGCAACAGCAAATGCTGGTGTTATCTCGCGCCGAAAAAGCGCGGCAAACGCAGGAGCAGCACCTTGATGAACTGGTCACCTGTCTCGAAGGGCAGATTGACTTGTGTCTTTCACCCGAATTTATAGAGCACAGAAGTATGTACTTTGCCTGCAAGCACAGCGAAGTGAAGGCCGCACACGCAGATCTCTGCGAGCTGACCGAGGCGCGCGAGGAAGCTCGCCTAGATCTTGTTTCCGCGGCCATGGAGCGCCGTAAGATTGAGCTTCACCATGAACAATTCGTGGCCACTTTGCGCTACGAGACAGAGGCGCGCGAGCGTGCGCACGCCGATGAAGTGGGGTCGCAAATATACCTGCGGCAAAGGGTGGCAGCGCGATGAGAGTAGAGCCTTTGAAGGTCACTGCAGTCGCGGTCTCCCCATCTTCGCTCACCGAGCTCGGACTCGAGAAGGGCAAGGAGGGTGTTTCGTTTGCGCAAACTTTGGAGAGCGTGGTCGGCCATCTTGCTAAAACTGCCGTCGCCGTGGAGCCAGAAGAGCCACGCGAGACCGCCAGTGCTGCTAGCCTAACCTACTCTCCAGACTATTGTCTGCAAATGATTTTACAAGCAGAACTAGCCGCAGGGGGAGTAAACCCGCTGCCCGCAGTGCCACAAACGCAAGCGCAAGCTACACAAGCTCAAGATGCCTCAGCTGCCATTGTGGAACAGGCCACGCTTACTGTAGTAGAGCCTGCTAAGGGCGAAAGTTACGTAATCGACTCGTTTGCTAATCCTATCGAGCCGTGGCCAAGGGAGGGTGCTCGTTTTATACCACCAGAGTGGCGACGAACGGCCTCGCTTCCGGTAGACACGATTTTGCCGCCTGGCTTAGCCCCTCGCCCGCATACAGAGCTGTCGCTGCCGCAAGTGACGCCGGCAAGCGTAGAGCTGCCTATCGCCTCAGACGTTTTACTGCAGCCCAAGGTGGCAGAGCAAGCTAATTTCTCTGCAGTAGCGAAAAGTGAAACGATACCACTGCCTGCTGAACCAACTCTTTCAGCGCTCCACACGGGCTTTGCGGCGCAGACAGGTACGCCTATGCTTGTGGCCGAGCAAGTACCTTTGGCCAGAGTAGAAGTGCAGAGCGCCCCAGAGGTTTCGCTACACCCCAAGGTGGCAGAGCAAGCTAATCTCTCTGCAGTAGCGAAAAGTGAACCGCTACCACTGCCCGCTGCCCAGGTGGTCGTAGCACCAAGTAATGATTCTGTCGCGCAACCAAGTGCGCAGGTACCAGTGGCAGAATATGTAGCGTCCGCGCCCGTAGTTCCCGCACCCGTAGTGCCAGCGCGTGAGGGGTTTAGAATAACAAGACCCGCACTACAGACAGCACCTGATACCAATATCTCGGATTTAAGCGGTACTAACGCTACCACTAGTGCCCCCACCCCGCCCACACCAAGAGAAGTAGTGGCCCCGGCGTTTGTGCAGCGACTGAATATGGAGATTATTTCTTTCGCCGCGCATCCCACCCGCCCCGAGTTGACTCTTGAAATTACTCCGCCTGAATATGGCAAAGTAATCGTCAGCGCGGAAAGAGAAAGGGGAGGGCAGGTCGTAGTGCGCTTGGTAGCCGAGACGCCACAAGCTAAGATGGCCTTAATTGAGCAACTGCCAAAGAGTACGCCAAGCCTAGAGGTGCGGGTGTACACAGCCGATGAATACAGAGAACAACATGAGGCAAAGCACCGCGAACAGAGCCGCGAGCGCCAAGAGCAACCAGAGCGGCAAGGCAGGCGAGAGGACAGAGTGGAGTTTAAGATATAGGGGGTTTGGCCGTGAAAGTCGAAGCAACAGGGGCACAGGAGCAAGTAAGGACATCGACCGCATTGCGACCGGGGGGGGAGCTAGGCAAGGATGCCTTCCTAAAGATTTTGCTCGCCCAGATTCAAAATCAAGACCCGCTTAAGCCGACGGATAGCACGGCCATGGTGGCGCAACTGGCGCAGTTTAGTACCCTAGAGCAACTGCAAAATCTTAATACCAAACTAGACCAACTGGTAGAGGGGCAGCTCCTTGGCGATTTTAGCTCCGTCATTGGCAAGACCATCGCCTACTTGGGTGAAAATGATGAGCCTAAAGTCGGTCTAGCTGAGTCGCTGCTCTGGCGCGGCAGAGAGAGCCTGCTACGGATAAATGGAGAACTGGTGCCCTTAAACAGGCTACTAGAAATAGGAGGAGGTAAGTAGGATGTTACGCTCTTTATTTGCGGCCATCTCTGGCATTCGTGGCCAGCAGGCCAAGCTCGATACTATCGGCAACAATATCGCTAATGCCAGTACCACTGGCTTTAAGGCCAGTAGGGTGAGGTTTCAAGACATGCTGAGCCAGACATTGCGTGTGGCTAGCGGGCCTACGAACGGTAGGTCAGGCACTAATCCCTCGCAGGTCGGCCTCGGTATGTCGGTGGCTGGCATAGATACCCTGCACACCCAGGGGTCACTACAGGCCACCGGTCGCCTCACCGACCTCGCCGTGCAGGGCAGCGGCTTCTTTGCCATGTCTGATGGCCAACGCACCCTCTTTACACGGGACGGCGCGTTTTCTATATCTAAAGATAACCAATTGGTCAATGCCTCTACCGGCATGACGGTCATGGGCTGGCGAGCCGATGCCGCGGGGGCAGTCAATAGCCAGGGAGCTATTTCGCCGCTCTCCATCCCCCTCGGTGCGCAGGTGCTTACCCAGGCGACAACCCGCGTCGACTTTACCGGTAATCTGTCGAGTGAGGCACCAGCCGGCACCACGCACAGTACAACAGCTACCATCTACAATTCACTGGGAGCGCCACTCGACGTGCAGATTACTTTTACGCGCAGTACGGGGGTCAATTCTTGGGATTTTGCCGTAGCATGGCCCGCAGGTTCGCCACACAATGCCGTGACTATCACCGGAGGTACAGGCGCGGTGGCTTTTGATACCTTTGGCCGTCTTATTCCTGCTGTTCCTGCCCTTGCCCCAGTAAGTTTCACTATTCCGTTGTCAGAGCCGATGAGCTTTAATTTAGACTTCGCCGCCTTTAGCATGGTTGCTGGCCCGAGCACCGCCCTGGTGCGCTCGCAAGATGGTTTGTTCCCCGGCGAATTAGCCACCTTTAGCATTGGCCGCGATGGCGTTATTACTGGTACTTTTACCAATGGCGCGGTACGCGACTTAGGCCAAATAGCTATTGCCCATTTTGCCTCCCCCGAGGGATTGATGAAAACCGGTAGCAATCTCTACGAAGCTTCTTCTAGCTCCGGTGAAGCTATTATTGGTGGTGCCGGTATCGACGGGCGCGGCACAGTGGAAACAGGCACGCTCGAGATGTCAAATGTCGACCTCGCCTCAGAGTTTACCGAGATGATAACGACTAGCCGCGCCTTCCAAGCCAATTCACGCGTGGTCACGACCTCGGACGAAATGCTCCAGGAACTAATTCAGCTCAAACGATAGAGGTGTAATAAATGCAGAAATCGGGCCTAATTACTAATATTGGCATTCTGGCTGGTATCGTGGCCATTGTGCTGGCCATTGTTATGGGTGGGGATGCCTCGCAGTTTATCGATATCCCCTCCGTGCTGATAACAATTGTCGGCTCCTTTTCTGCGCTCTCCATCAACTATGGTTGGGGGGATGTCACCTCTTCCTTCACGGAGATGCGCCAGTTATTTCGCGAAAAAACGCCTGACCCTGTGGAGACGATTGAGCAGTTTACCGCTCTGGCTACTAGGGCGCGACGCGAAGGGTTGCTCGTCTTAGAGGACGAAATACCCAAGATGGACCCCTTCTTGGGCAAGGGCCTGCAGATGGTCATCGACGGCATGGACAGCAGCGCGGTGACGAGTGTGCTTGAAATTGAGATGTCGCAAGTGGAGTCGCGCCATTCTATGGCCTCTAACTTGCTCGGCACCTGGGCGAACCTCGCGCCGGGTTTCGGCATGATTGGTACATTAATCGGGCTGATTCAAATGTTGGCCGCGCTTGATGACCCCGATGCTATCGGCCCGGCCATGGCAGTCGCCTTGATCACGACGCTTTACGGGGCCATAATGGCGAACTGGGTCTTTACGCCTTTAGCCGGTAAAGTCATGGTCAAAAGCAAGCAGGTGATGCTCTACCGCGAGATGATACTCGAGGGTCTGACTTCGCTGCAGGCTGGTGTCAACCCGCGCGTTATAGAGCAGAGGCTGCGCTCCTTTATTGCCCCCCCTAGTCGCAAGGCGGAAATGAAGGGCAAGCAGGCGGCCGCCGATGACTAGACGAAGAAGAGGCGGGTCTACAGTGGCTGCAGCCAGCTGGCTGACGACTTACTCGGACTTGGTCACACTGCTCCTATGTTTCTTTGTGCTTCTGTATAGTTTTTCCGCTATTGATATTCAGAAATTTCGCCGTTTTGTGATGTCTTTTCAAGGGCAAGGGGTGCTCGATGGGGGAGATGTTCCAGACACTGTTAGTCCGATACCAGAGCAGCAGGTTGGAGAAGTAGCGACCGAATCCGATGAGCCCTTTTGGGAAGATAGCGGACGTCTTATGGTGCATGTGCAAGAGTTTCTTGATACGCATGATATCGATGCCGAGGTGCAGGTGTACCAAGAAGTGCAGGGAGTCGTGCTAGAGCTTAAAGACCACCTGCTTTTTGACTCGGGGCGCTCATCCATACGGGCGGATGGCATGGGCTTACTTAACACCTTGAGCCTGCTCTTTAATCAATTTCCGAACCAGGTTACGGTGCAGGGCCACACCGACAATGTGCCCATTAGCACAGTGGAATTCCCTACGAACTGGGAGCTTTCTACCTCGCGTGCTACACGTGTGGTGCGTTACTTTGTCGAGGTGCGCGAGTTAAATCCGCACCGTTTCTCGGCTGCAGGATACGGCGAGTTTCAGCCGGTGGACAGTAATGAGACTAGTGAAGGCCGCAGCCGAAACCGCCGCGTTGTTTTTTTATTACGAGGATTTTAGACTAGCGAGGTAGATCATTATGGTAAAGAAAGTAATTATCGGCGTGGTAGTGGTCGCACTTTTGGCCGTGGCTGTGCTCTTTGGGCAGCCACTATTTTCGAGCGTGATGAACATGGTTAATCCGCCACCGCAGCTTGTGGTTGCCCCCTCGCAGGAGTTTACCGTGAACTTGCTCGACTCAGGTATGCGGCGCTTTCTTCGTCTGCGCATGTCTTTTGAGTACTACGATAACAGCAAGTTGGTGGCTGAGCTAAATAGTAGAGATGCCCAAGTGCGTGATACTGTTTTCGCGGTCCTACGAACTAGAAGCGTTAGCGACCTTGTTACTAATGACCATATTGCCACGCTGCGGCAAGATCTAATTACTGCTCTCAACGAGATTTTAGAACATGGCGATATAGTTAATGTTTACTTTGTGGAGTTTGCGATTCAGTAGGGGGTTTGGTCTTGCCGGCTAGTGATTTTTTTGGCGTACTTGTGAACACGATTTCTTCTCTCGCGCTGGTCCTTGGTCTTTTATTTTTGCTGCGCTACTACTTGCTGCGCGGGGTGGGGGGCAGTGCGCCGAGGAGGGCAGCGCAGCTTAGAGTGCGTGAACAATTAATGCTTGGCCCACGGGCCCGCGTAGTGCTTATAGACGTCGCCGAACGCACTTACCTCGTAGGGATGAGCGAGCAGGCGGTGACCATGGTCGAGCTTAAGGATTTGGCTGCTCCCTCAGGCGAAGCATTGCCACCAACATCTTCTACTTTTACCACCCATCTACAAGATGTTCTGACCATGCTACGACAGGGGGGCAAGCGCTAGTGTTGCCGATTCCTCTTTTTGATTTGACGGTGCGCACTCCCGGTTCGCCTGCCGAGGTGGTGGAGAGCGTGCGCCTACTCGTACTACTTACCGTACTAAGCCTGGTGCCGGCCATTATGATGATGGTGACTTCATTTACGCGCACGGTGATTGTGCTCTCGCTCGTGCGAACCGCCGTAGCGGCGCAAAATGTACCCCCCAACCAAGTGATTATTGGTCTCGCGCTTTTCATTACTTTTTTTACCATGACACCGACCATTACCGCCCTGAACGACAGTGCTCTGACACCGTTTCTAAACGGCGAGATCAACCAAGAAGTGGCGCTAGAAAGGGGAGCGGTGCCCCTGCGCGAATTTATGCTGCAGCACACGCGGGAGGCCGACCTAGCTCTTTTTCTCATGGCGACGGATAGCCCGGCCCCGCAGACACCGCAAGATGTTTCGCTTAATGTGCTTATACCCGCCTTTATGATTAGCGAGCTTAAGACGGCTTTTCAGATGGGGGTCATTCTCTTTATCCCCTTTATGGTCATCGACATGGTGGTGGCCAGCACCCTTCTCTCCATGGGCATGTTTATGCTACCCCCCGTCACCATCTCCCTGCCCTTTAAACTACTGTTGTTTGTTATGGCTGATGGTTGGCACTTAGTTGTTAAATCTCTGATCGAAAGTTTTTAACGATACTACATGAGAAGTGGGGGTTTGTAAGTGACAGAGGGTACGGCGTTACACCTAGCGCGCGAAGCCATTGCGCTCACCATGCTTTTGTCGGGCCCGCTTCTTATTGCTAGCCTCATTGTTGGCTTGCTCATCTCTATCTTTCAAGCGGCGACGCAGATTCAAGAGCAGACGCTCACCTTTGTGCCCAAGCTCGTGGCAATAATGTTTACCTTGCTTGTGCTCGGCAGCTGGATGCTTAACACCATGATTTCTTACACAGTCGAGCTGCTATCCACCTTGGGGCAGATGGCGCGATGACTGTTATGGCACCATGGCTGACCTTTCTCTTGATTTTGGGGCGCATTATGTCTATGCTCGTCACGGCACCGCTCTTTGGCCGCCGCGACATACCGCTCATGCCTAAGCTTGGGCTGGGCATGTACATGAGCCTGTTGACCATGACCACGGTAGAGACGTCCTTTAGTGGCAGTAACGCCGCCTTTATACAAGCCTTCTTGGCTGAAGTCGTGGGCGGCTTGGTGGTTGGCTTGCTGGCGTCGTGGCTGCTGTCTAGCTTTGCCATGGGGGGGCAGCTGATGGACCAGCAGGCTGGTTTCGGCACCGCCTCGGTGCTTGACCCCGGGACGGCAACGACGGTCACCCTCATCGGCAACTTGCTGCTCTATGTGGGCCTTTTGCTTTTTTTGGAGCTCAATGGTCACCATCTGCTCATTATGGGACTAATGCGTAGCTTTGCGGTCGTGCCTGCCGGTAACCTAGGCTTGCCGCTCTCCCTCACTGAATGGGCGGTACGCACTCTGACCATTTCTACGGTTCTGTTTTTACGCTTGGCCATGCCTCTACTCGCGGTCATTGTCATCACCGACATTGCTCTGGGTATGATTGGGCGAGCCGTGCCGCAACTTAACGTCTTGATGCTCGGCCTGCCCCTTAAGGCGGGTGTCGCCCTGCTTTTGCTCGGGGTATTATCGCCCTTATTTCTGGCTATTGGCCACGAGGTGGTTATGCAGGTCGAGAATAGCATGGGCTTGCTGCTCGGAGGTATGGTTAGATGAGCCCAGAGCAAGGCAATGAGGAACGCACCGAACAAGCGACGCCTAAGCGCCTGAGCGAGGCGCGAGACAAGGGGCAAGTGGCCAAGAGCACGGATCTCATCGGGGCCATGGGTTTCTTTGGTGTTTTTCTGGCCTTTGCCGCGACGGCAGGGGGCTTTGTCAGCCAGACGCTCGCCTACCTTATGCGCTCGCTTTCTACCTTTGGCGATCCTGCCCTGCTACAAGGCGGCTACGGCCAGTTATTTGGCGGGGCACTGACCATGTATGCCAGCCTCGTTTGGCCGGTGCTCTTGGCTGCCCTCGTCATTGGTGTGGCGGCAAACCTTATGCAAGTTGGTTTTATCTGGAGCATGGACCCCATCAAGCCCGAACTGAGCCGTCTTGATCCCCTTGCTGGGCTCGGACGCATGTTTTCCATGCGAGCTCTGTTTGACCTGATTAAGGCCCTCGTAAAATTACTACTAGTGGGTTGGGCTGCCTACTCGGGGGTGCAAGGGGAGCTAGACAGTTTGCTACAGGTGGGCTTTGCCGAAGGAACAGCCGCCATTGTGCTGGTCGGGCGCGTGCTTTGGACCTTGGCCCTACGCGTGGGCTTGGTATATGTCCTTATCGGCACGGTTGATTTTCTTTACCAAAGGTATGAGCACAGCAAGAACTTGCGCATGAGCAGGCATGAAGTAAAAGAGGAACACAAGCAAATGGAGGGCGACCCGCAGGTTAGAGCCAAGCAAAAGGAACGGCAACGCCTGCTGGCCACGCGCCGTATGTTTAGCGATATCCCCAAGGCGACGGTGGTCATCACTAACCCCACGCATTATGCTGTGGCCTTAAAGTACGAAGAGGCTAGTGGGGGTGCTCCGGTCGTCGTGGCTAAGGGCAGCGACTACCTGGCGCAGCGCATTATTGCCGCGGCCAAGGCAGCCAAGGTGCCCATTATGCCGCAGCCGGAAGTAGCTCGCGCCCTGTATGCCAAAGTTGATTTGGGCCGCGAGATTCCCATCGAATTGTATCGTTTAGTGGCCGAAGTCTTGGCCGCCGTATTTTCCCGCAAAGGAGGACTGTGATGTTAAAGACGCTACTCGGCCAGAGTGACATGATAGTTGCCTCCCTAGTCATTGGCATTATTATTATAATTATTGTGCCCCTGGCCCCATGGGCCTTAGATTTGCTGCTCATTGTTAATATTGCCATTAGCCTAATCGTCTTTCTGACCACCTTCTTTACCACTAATATCCTACAGCTCAGCGTTTTTCCGACCCTGCTCTTGGTGACGACACTTTTGCGCTTGGCGCTCAACATTTCGTCTACGCGCCTTATCCTCTCGGCGGGGGAGGCCGGGGCGGTTATTACAGCCTTCGGCTCCTTTGTTATCGGTGGCAACTACGTGGTCGGTCTGGTCATCTTCATTATTATTACAGTTATTCAGTTTGTCGTTATCACCAATGGCGCGGGGCGCGTGGCGGAAGTAGCGGCGCGTTTTACTCTTGATGCCATGCCCGGCAAGCAAATGGCGGTGGATGCCGACTTAAACGCGGGGTTAATCAATGATGTGCAGGCGAGAACGCGTCGACGTGAATTGCAGCGAGAGTCGGATTTTTATGGGGCCATGGACGGTGCCAGCAAATTTGTTAAAGGCGACGCCATTGCCGGTATTGTCATCACTTTGATTAATATTTTTGGCGGGCTAGTTATCGGCATGCTGCAACTTGGTATGTCCATCCAAGAGGCCGCCGTAGTGTATGTCATGCTGACGGTGGGCGATGGCTTGGTCAGCCAATTGCCGGCTCTCTTAATCTCCTCTGCCACCGGTGTTTTGGTGACTCGCGCCAATACCGACCATAGTTTTGGCACAGAATTGACCGCCCAACTGTTTTCTATGCCTAAAGTTCTCGGCATGGTGGCTGTGCTCTTGGCAGGTATCGGCCTAGTGCCGGCTCTTCCTGCCACCCCCTTCCTGGCAGTTTCAGGCGCGATTGGGTATGCCGCCTATGTGTTGACGCAAGAGGCACAGGAAAAGGTCAGGACGGCAGCGAAAGCGACCCAGCAAGCGCCGCCAAGACCTAGTGAGCCAGAAAATGTGCTCAATCTAATCTCGACAGAACAACTAGAAGCCGAAATTGGCTTTGGCTTAGTGCGCCTAACCGACGGCAGCAAGGGCGGCGACATGCTCGAGAGATTGGCTGCTCTGCGCCGCCGGGTGATGGCCGAGCAGGGGATCTTTATTCGGCCGATTCGCATCCGCGATAATCTGCAGCTTAAGCCCAATCAGTATGTCTTCAAAGTGCGTGGCAATCAAGTGGCGGAGGGGGAGCTAATGCCGAACCACTACCTGGCCATGGACTATGGGGGAGGGAAGGTAGACCTGCCGGGCACGGATACCCTAGAGCCGACCTTTGGCCTGCCCGCGCGCTGGATTGCCCAGTCAGAACGAGAGCGCGCCGAGCTCATGGGACTTACAACTGTTGATGCCACGACCGTGCTTATTACGCACTTGAGCGAGGTGGTGCGACGCTACGCACACGAGCTCTTGGGCCGCCAAGAGGTCAAGGAGCTGGTTGAAAAAGTAAAGGAACAGAACCCGGCCGTAATTGAAGAGCTAACCGCGGAACATGTCACGGTGGGCGAGCTGCAGAAGGTACTACAGGGGCTCTTGCAAGAAGGGGTACCGATTCGCGACCTGGTCACTATTTTAGAGGCCGTAGCGGACAATGTACGAGTGTCTCGCGATAGTGATGTACTACTTGAGAAAACACGCCAATCTTTAAGCAGAACAATTAGCCAAAATATAGCGACACAAGGTACAATATATGCAGTGACTTTGCACCCGCGCACCGAGCAGGGGATGCTAGAGTCCGTCGGAGCGAGCGGCAATGGGCACATACTGCTTGAGCCCGGCAAGCTCAGCACTTTTTTTGATCGCCTAGCCAAGCAGGGTGAAAAGCTGCAGGCACAGGGCAGGCAGCCCGTGGTGCTTTGTCCCTCGCGTTTGCGTCTACCACTCCGCAGGCTTACGGCACGACACTTTCCGCATTTTATTTTTATATCTCCCGGTGAAGTCTCCAGCGGCATGAGTATAGAAACTATAGGCGTGGTAGGTGTGGAATGAAAATAAAAAAAGTCGTAGCTAAAGATATGCAAGTCGCTCTGCACCTACTGCGTAAAGAGCTTGGCCCTGAGGCGGTAATAGTTAGCTCGCGTACCATACGTGAGCCGGGGTTTTGGGGTTTGTTCAAACCCCCGCGCGTTGAGGTCACGGCGGCCGTGGAGCGCATGCCAGAAAAAGAGCCGCATGAGGATTCTTTGCGCGCGGAATTACATGAAATTAGGGCCTTGATACATCAGATTGGCGTGACAGAGCATAAGACCTCGGCGAAGGGCGGCTTAACCCCGAAGTGGGCGGAGCGTTTTAGGGCGGCAGATCTTAGCCCCGAAATCGTTTCTTTACTAAGCGAACAATTAGGGAACGGAGCCGGAGGCAGGGCGGAAGAGGAGAGTCGCGTCTTAGAGCGTCTAGCTAAGTACTTCACCCTGCCGGCGCCTCGCGGCAAGGGTAAGCGTATTTCTGTATTTGTCGGCCCTACGGGCGTGGGCAAGACTACAACCATCGCTAAATTGGCGGCCCGTCGTGCGCTACAAGAGAAAAAGAGAGTTTCTCTAATTACTATCGATACTTTTCGTATCGGGGCGGTGGAGCAGCTTAAGATTTACGGCGATATTATCGGCGTACCGGTGGAAGTAGTTACGTCCCCAAGCGAATTTCGCGAAGTGCTAAAGCTACAGAAGAACAAAGACGACATCTTTGTCGATACCACCGGGCGCTCTGCTAAGAAACCCTTGCAGGTGGGTGAGCTTAAGGCCTACTTCGACGATATACCTGACCTAGACAAGTACTTGGTCGTGAGCGCGACAACGAAGAGTCGTGACTTACTTAGCATCTATCGCGCCTTTTGCGACCTTAATCTTTACGCGGCCATTGTCACAAAATGTGATGAAACGGAGAACCTCGGTGGCATTGTTGACCTATGCTATCGAACTGCTTTACCTGTGGCCTATGCTACCAATGGGCAGAATGTGCCGGAGGATATCCGCGTAGTCGACCCCATGGAAATGGCGAGAATGGTCTTGGGGGTGCAGGGTTGATGGCAGACCAAGCCCAGAGCTTGCGCAAGTTAGCGGCCAAGGACCGTGCAGGGCGCCGCACCAAGGTGATTACCGTGGCCAGCGGCAAAGGCGGCGTCGGCAAAACCAATTTAGTGGTCAACCTAGGTATTGTTTTGGCTCGCCTCGGTAAAGTAACCACGCTGGTGGATGCCGACCTCGGGATGGCCAATGTCGATGTGGTGCTCGGGCAGTTTTTTGAGTTTGACCTCGAGCATGTTCTCAAGGGGCAAAAGACCCTTGAAGAAGTTATCGGTATCGGACCGCATGGCTTACGCATTGTGCCTTCGGCCTCGGGGGTGCCCGAAATGGCCAATATGGAGAATAAGCAAAGAAGCCGTTTGATTTCGGAGCTGGCCAAGCTCGAGCACACCACGGACTTTCTCTTAATTGATACTGGTGCGGGTATCTCACGTAATGTCTTGGCTTTTGCCAACTTGGCCGATGAGGTGCTTATCGTGGTTACCCCTGAGCCAACCTCTTTGGCAGACGCTTACGGCCTGGTCAAGCTGCTTGTTAAAAGCAAGGCGGTACGAAATATAGCTTTGGTGGTAAACAGGGCGCAGGGTGCGCAAGAGGGGAAGTTAACGGGGGAGCGGTTTTTAGCCTTGGTGGAGCGGTTCTTAAGTTTTAAAATGCGTTTCCTTGGTTATATAGCCGATGACGCCGTAGTCGGGCAAGCGGTTCGTAAGCAGCAGCCCTTTGTCATGGGACACCCCGAGTCTTGGCCAAGTCGGCAAGTTGAGAAAATTGCCAGAGAACTCCTGGGCGAGGTGGCGAGCCCAGAGCCGGAGCGTGGGCTCTTGGCTGGATTGATGAGGCTGTTTGGAGGTCGCTAGATGATTAACCCCTCACTCCATATTGGGCTGCGGCTTGAGCTTACCCGCAAAGACGATTTAAGAGTCTATGTGACGCGAGTGGAAGATATCTCACACCTAGAGTTTGCGGTGGGCGTCCCCTTTGGCTCTACTAGCGCAGAAGTTTTTCATCCCGGCGAGGAAATCTTCTGTTGGTTTGGCGATAAGGAAGATCAAGCCTTGTGGGGTTTTGCCGCGCGCGTGCTGCGCCGTGAAGTGCGTCGCATACCTTTGTACTATATTTCCATGCCAACAAACTTTGAACGCGTGCAGCGGCGCAATTTCTTCCGCTTGCCGACTCTGATTCAGGCTCAGTATCGCTTGCTAGGGGAAAATCACTGGTACAAGGCTTTTGTCATTGATATTAGCGGCGGGGGCGTGCGGCTATCTCACCGCGACCCCTTAGCTCACCTAGATATGGTCCAAGTTACTTTCGCTCTACATAAATCTGACTCTCACTTTCTCTTGCAGGGGCAGGTGATGCGGGTGGAGAGGGTAGATTCAGCCGGAATTCTCATGTATCATACGGGTATAAAATTCATTAACCTGCCGATGAGCACGCAAGACCGACTCGTGGGCTATGTCTTTGCCCGCCTGTCGGAAACAAAACGCTTTAGAGGGGAATGAAAGTGCAAGTCCTAACATCAGTTGAGACCGAGCGCGAAACGCTACTGCTCTCTTTCTTGCCCTTGGTGCGGCGTATTGCCGGTCGCATCTACATCCCTAGCCCAGGTGTTTTAGACAAGGAAGACTTAATATCCCATGGGCTGGTGGGACTTATGGAAGCAGTAGACAAGTATGACCCCTCTCGCGAGATAAGTTTCGAGAGTTATGTGTATCGCCGCGTGCGCGGGGCCATGATTGACGCCATCAGAACCATTAGCTTTAGCCCACGCACCGTCAATGAACGCGTCAAGCAATTTCGCGAAGTAGAGGACAAACTTAGAGCGCAGGGGATGGACATCAGCGATGAACAGGTAGCCAGAGAAATGGGTTTGTCGGTGGCGCAAGTGCGTGAAGTTTTGGGGCATATCGCGTTACGATCCTTAATCTCCCTAAATCGTGTTCTTTACTCGGAGGAGGGCGAGGAAGTACCCGTGCTACAGGCAGTGGGCTCTAGCTCAAGCCCAAACCCCGAGGCAATCCTCGAAGAGGCAGATTTGCAGGCAAAATTAGCCGAGTCGCTAGACAAATTACCAGCCCGCGACCGACAATTGCTCAATCTCTACTATGTGGAGGAGTTAACTCTCAAGGAGATTGCCGCTGTTTTTGGTGTTACAGAGGGCCGTGTGTCGCAGTTACATGCCCGAGCTATAATTAGATTAAGAGAAGTAATGGATTACAGGACATAGGAGGGCGCAAGTGCTGAATTTTGTTTTCTTTATTTTGGGCGGTGTAATCGGTGTACTGACTGCTTACAGCTATTTTAGGCTGAACGATAACCGCGCCCAGTTTAATTTAGTGGCCCTAGAGTCACGGGTGGAGTCGCTTGAGGAGCAATTAGCCTACCTCTCCTTGCGAGCAGAGGAGGACAAAAAAGTCACTACGACCCCTCGCGGCAAGCGCCCGGCGACAAATGTAGGCAACCATCAGCGGATCTTAAATCTCTTGGCTGAGGGCTCTGACCCAGAAACTGTGGCGCGGACCACTAATGTGCCGCTCGGGCAGGTGGAACTTCTTTATCGATTGCATCGGAGGGAGTGAGTAGGATGTTGAGGGGTTTGTACCAGGCGACAGCGGCGATGGTCGTTGCCAAGGCTAAACAAGAAAATATCTCTGGCAATATATCCAATGTAGAGACGGTGGGTTTTAAACGCCAAGTTCTCAGCGAAGAAATCTTTTCGCAGGCCATGCTGATGGCCAATGTCGGAACGAACTCTACCGCACTTGGTGGAGCCACGGCCAGAGCGGCCGTTAGTGAGCCCGAGCTTGATTGGACGCGCGGCCAGGTTACCGCTTCAGACTCGCCCTACCACCTAGCTTTGGTGGGCAGGGGGCTCTTTGCGGTGGAAAGAGACGGAGAAGTTCGTTTTACGCGCGCCGGTGATTTTCGTCTCGATGCTTCTGGTTACATAACCGATGCTTTTGGTGGACGGCTTCTACTAAGCGATGGCAATCCGTTGCGTACTGCGGGTGAGAGTTTTCGCGTGGCGGAAAATGGCGAGGTTTTTCTTAATGATACTTCTGTAGGCTTCGTGCAGGTAGCTGACTTTGCTGAACTAGGCGACCTTACCAAGGACGAAAATGGTCAGTTTATCGCCGCGGGAGCGGCAACACCGGCCGCCGAGGTACAAATTAAGCAACATCATCTAGAGCTCTCTAATGTTGACCTGGCCAAAGAAATAATGGACATGCTCCTCGTGAGCCGCGTGTTTCAGAGTGCACAGCGCATTGTGTCCGCGTACGATCAGCTTATGGAGCGGACGAGCAATATTGGTAGCGCGAGATAGGAGGATGAGGCCTTGATAGCTGGAATTAAGCGCAGTTTTAGTGGCTTGCTCGCACAGCTTGGTCGACTTTCGGCTACGGGCGCGAACATCGCTAATGCCACTACCCCAGGCTATAAACGCACTGCGGGGACATTTAGCGAGATACTACTAGCGGGTCTGGACCGGGGCAATGTGCCGGTGGTCCCCGGGGAGGAGAGGCAGCTAGCACTCGGCGTAGAATTCCGCAGTGAGATGCTCTTCACACAGGGCGGGCTACTGGCCACCGGTAGACCTTTAGACATCGCCATTGAAGGTAACTCCTGGATTGAGCTGGAGCACGAAGGAGGACGCATTAGCTTTACGCGTGAAGGTTCCTTCACGCAGGACGCCATGGGGCGGCTGGTGCATGGCTCGGGAGGGTGGCTGCCGGGCATCCTGATTCCACCACAGACCTCGGTCATCGATATCGATCATGCCGGAAGAGTCTCGGTGGGGCAAGAAGGCGTGGTGACAGAGGTAGGGCAGGTACGCCTAGTGGCCTTTATTAATCCTAGCGGTCTGTTAAACGAGGGGCAGTCAACTTTTGCGCCGAGCGAGAACTCCGGCCCGGCACAACCCAATGTAGAAGGACGCCTCCACCAAGGATACTTGGAACTTTCTACGGTGTCGTTATCAGATGAAATGACCTCGCTGATCAGGGCGCAGCGGGCCTACCAGGCCAGTAGCCAGGCTGTGCGAACCTTAGATGAGATGTGGGAGAATGTGAATGCTTTGCGCAGGTAGTCGGGAGGATTTATGGGTATGGAGTATCATGTGGGCATTGGGGAGTTACGAGCCGCGCGGGCCCCAAGCACAATTATCACTCGCGGCCTAGGTTCATGTGTCGGTGTCATGTTGTGTGACTTCGGACAAGGTGTTGGGGGTTTAGCACATGTGATGTTGCCCCGTAGCTCAGAATTCACGAGTTTTACTAACCCCTACAAATTCGCAGATCTAGCGCTTCCGGCCTTACTCGAGGAGCTACGAGCCCTAGGTGGGCGAAATTTTAAGGCCAAGCTCGCCGGCGGGGCCAAGATGTTTGCCGCCGCCACCGAACGCGCCGGCTTTGACATCGGTCTGCGCAATGTGGAACAGGTGCGTTTGACTTTGCGTCAACTCGCTATTCCCATAGCCAACGAGGATGTGGGGGGCAGTGTTGGGCGCACGGTTACTCTAGATACTGCTACGGGGGTAGTTAAGGTGAGAACGGTAGGACGAGGGGAGCAGCTGCTATGAGTGAGCAGGTGGCATATGCCAAGTTTAAAGCGCGTCTAAAAAACCAGTATGGACTAGATCTAGACCTGTACAAAGAGGCGCAAATTAGCAGACGACTGCAGGGCTACATGCAGCGCCACCAGCTTAGCGACTATGCCGACCTAGAAAGATATGTGGCCGCAACCGAAAAGGCCTCGCACTTGATTGACTACTTGGACATCAATGTCTCAGAGTTCTTCCGTAACCCCGAGCTCTTTAGCTACCTAGAACAAGAAATTCTCCCGAAGTTAGCGCAGAAAGGCGAGGCCGTTCGCCTTTGGAGCGCGGGTTGCTCGATTGGTGCCGAACCATACTCGCTCGCTATTGCCCTAGCCGAGGCCAAATTTCGTATAGCGCCCCAGATTTGGGCGACTGACCTTGACGCCGGAGCGCTGCAACAGGCCGCTAACGGGCAGTATAGTCTTGGCGATGTACGCAATGTCCCGCCGGAGCGCATAGCCAAGTACTTTGATGTCGCAGGCACTGCGGTGACTATTAAGCCGCAGCTCAAAAAGGGCATAAGTTTTGTAAAACATGACTTACTGCGCGACCCAATTAGAGATAAATTCAGCCTTATCGTTTGTCGGAATGTCGCCATCTACTTCACCGAGGAAGCGAAGACCAGCATGCTGCACCGTTTTGCTGGTGCCCTACATCCGGGCGGGATTCTCTTTACTGGCGCTACGGAGAGTTACATAAATTACCGTGACTTAGGCTTTAAGCGGCTTCACACATGTTTTTATGAGAAAGCAGGTGAGTAGATGCAGAATATCTCGGCGCAACAAATCGATATACTAAATGAAATTGGTAACATCGGCGCGGGTAATGCCGCCACCGCCCTCTCGCAGTTGATGGGCACGATGGTGGACATGTCCCTGCCGTGGACAAAACTTTGCCTCATTGAGGAAGGCTGCGAGCTACTAAGTCGCCCCGATGAGGCTGGTGTAGGCATTCAAATTGCCTTGGAAGGCAAGATTAACGGTTTGACGCTTTTAACCTTCGATGAAGAGAGCGCTTTGTATATTTTAAACGCTTTTGGCGACATGCTGCCTGATAAGAGGCTAGAGAGCGACATGGCTCGCTCCGCCCTCATGGAAGTCGGCAACATTGTCACGGGGTCCTTCGCTACCGCAATTTCAGAATTTCTTAAGACCACCGCCTGGTGTACCCCCCCGCTCCTCATCCATGATTATTTTGACGCTTTTGTTTGTTCCGTAGTGGTAAGTGGTTGCCAAGAGACAGATCATGTATTAGTCTTTAAGACAGAACTTTTTGTGGGCGGCAAGGCTTTGCAGAGCGACCTGGCCTTTATGCCTACCAAGGAATCCTTTCAGTTAATCATGCGCGAGTTAGACGCAACAAGGGGGTAGAAACTATGAGCAAAAGAATTTTAGTGGTAGATGACGCCGCGTTTATGCGTATGATGCTGTCAGACCACCTCACTAAGGCTGGTTTCGAGGTGATTGGGCAGGCAGAAAACGGCGCCGTGGCTGTTGTGAAGTACAAAGAATTACGCCCCGACATGGTCACTATGGACATTACCATGCCTGAAATGGACGGCATTCAAGCCGTTAAAGAGATAAAAAAGTTTGACCCCACCGCCCGCATCGTCATGTGCAGCGCCATGGGCCAGCAGCACATGGTTATGGAGGCCATACAAGCCGGCGCAAGGGACTTTATCGTCAAGCCTTTCGATGTGGCGAGGGTAGTGCAGGCAGTGACCAAGGCCTTGGCATAGGTGCCCCATGAGGGAAGTTCTTAGTCAAGCCGAGATAGATAGTCTCTTAAAGAGTTTGGAACAGGGTGAAGTTGAAGCCCTTGAAGTTCCCAAGGAACAAATCAAGGTGCGTAAGTACGATTTTCGCCGACCCAATCGCTTTTCCAAGAACAACCTGCGCAATTTGTCGCAAATTCATGACAACTTTGCCCGGCAGTTAGCAAACTTTCTGACTGCCTACTTGCGCACTCCTGTGCAGGCCAAGGTAGCTACCGTGGACCAAGTGGCTTTTGAGGACTTTATGGTCTCTTTGCCCAGCAATACCGTGGCTACGGTGTTTTCCATGCAAGAACCAGGCCTAGCATTGTTTGACGCCGGCACAGACCTTATTGTGCCCATGATTGACCTTGTTTGCGGGGGCGCTGGCGACCCCCTGCGCAAGTCGCGCCTCTTGACCGAAATTGAGCTGGCGATTTATCGGCGAGTGTGCATGCATATTTTGGAGCGCTATCAGTCGGTGTGGGTAGATTTTGCTACTCTCGACTGCAGTATACAGAGTGTGGAGACTAACCCCCGCCTCATCCAGAGTATCGGTCTCGGCGAAATGGTGGCGATTGTTGCGCTTACAGTTACGGTTAACCGCAGCCAAGGAATTATGACCCTTTGTTTGCCATTTCTCGCGCTCGAGTCCATCTTAAACAAGAAGGGGGACGCCATCTCGGCTAGCGACGGCCCCTCCCTCAGTCAACAATGGTCCGCCCGCCAACAGATTCTCAGTGGCGCAGTCCTCGACTTGACGGTCATGCTCGGTGCGAGCGAATTAACGGTGAGAGAGTTTCTCCATCTAAATGCGGGTGATGTCTTTACCGTCAACACTAAGCCGGGTGGTTTCGTGGAGTTAAGTGTAGAAAACAACAAGGCTTTTCTGGCCCAGCCGGGCCTGGTCGGGCGGCAAATGGCGGTGCAAGTAGTGGCGGCACTGGCAGAAGGGAATGATGGGTTTGAGCAATAGATACTTGTCTCAGGCAGAAATTGATGCCATCCTGCACATGGGGGTTGCCAACGAGGCACCTGCTTTAAGCGCCATGGAAGCTGATGCCCTCGGTGAAGTGGGGAACATTTCGATGGGCACCGCCGCCACCACGCTTTCCCAGTTGCTGGGCCAGCGCGTCAGTATCACTACCCCGCGTGTCAGCGTCTCGACTCTAGAGGGTTTGTACGCTCAGTTCACCGTGCCTTATATGGCAATTTCGGTGGACTATATTCAAGGGCTGTCGGGCTTTAGCCTTTTAGTAATTCGTAACACCGACGCCGCCATTATAGCCGACTTAATGATGGGTGGTAGTGGTAGGCCTGAGACAAATGAATTAGACGAGATTAAGGTGAGCGCTGTTTCCGAGGTCATGAACCAGATGATCGGCACTGCCGCCACCTCTATGCATTCTTTGTTTGGTAAAAAAGTAAATATCTCGCCTCCCCAGGTGATCTTGTTTGACCAGCCGCCCAACCCCGAGGCGCAAAGGGAACTACAGGGAGAAACTTTAGTGGTCGTCACCTTTAAGATGGTGATTGGCGCCTTGATCGACAGCGAATTGCTGCAGGTGATGCCCATGCGTAGCGCGCAGCAGATGGTTGAATACCTTATGGGTGGGCAGACCCCTGCGGCAGCTCCCCAAGCGGCAGCCGCAGCGCCACTGCCTGCCGTGACAGAGCCCCCCGCCGCACAACTCGCTGCCCAAGAAGCTCCGCTCGTACAGCGGGCGCAGTTTTCACCATTGCCGCCCGCGCCAAGCTCTATTCCTGGGGCTAGCATTGATCTGATCCTAGATGTGCCTCTCCAGGTGTCGGTGGTCTTAGGTCGCAGCCGCAAAACGATTAAAGACGTCATCACGATGGGCATAGGCAGTGTCGTGGAACTTGATCGCATGGTGGAGGACCCGGTAGATATATTAGTAAACGGTACTCTCATTGCCAAGGGTGAAATTGTGGTCGTGAACGAAAACTTCGGGGTGAGACTGACCAGTATTCTTAGTCAGACGGAGCGCTTAAAAGAGCTCGCCAAGGGGAAGTAAACGGGGAGTAGTCTGACCCGCGCGGGTGACCAGAGAAGCTTGTTTCCATAATATACTGGGAGTCTTCTGACAGGTACAGCGAACACCTCCACGAATTTAACTAGTGGAGGTGTTGTATTGTACAAAAAACTACTTGTCGCAGTCGTCCTGTTGTCCCTCTTGACCACGCTGTTTCCCTTGGGTGCAGCGAGCGAGGCTCCTTTAGGAGCTCGCGCCGCCGAAATCGCGAGAGAAGAAGTGGGTTCCCCCTTTGTAAGGGGCGGAGAAACGCCGCGAGGTTTTGATGCTTCCGGGCTTGTCTACTATGTCTTTGGACAACTCGGCGTCGAGGTGCCGCGGACAGTGGCCGAACAACATTTGTTTGGCGAAGGGGTTAGGCGGAGCGACCTTAGCCCGGGAGACATTGTACTTTTTGCCCATGAGGAGGCGCGCTTTACGGGCATCTTTGTGGGTGGGACTACGGTGGTCTGGGCTAGCAGGAGCCTCGGCCGAGTGCGGACGGCTAATTTGAACGAGGCAGCCATAAGCCGCATGTTTCGAGGCGCACGACGGGTAACGCCTAGTAGCGAGACTAGTATCGCCGACCTAGTGATAGCCACCGCGGAACAGTACTTGGGTGTGCCATACCTTTTTGGCGCGGAAGGGCCGACACGCTTTGATTGTTCTGGCTTCACGCAGTGGGTCTTCGCGGCCCATGGCATTACTTTGCCGCGTACCTCGCGCAGCCAAGCCCTAGTCGGTCGTGCGGTGTCGCGAAATGACCTCGCCAAGGGCGATTTGTTGATTTTTGTGGACACGTGGCGAGAGGGTATCTCACATGTGGGTATCTACATCGGAGAAGGCCGGTTTATTCATACCGTGCCACGAAGTGGAGTTTCTTATGCCAATCTAGGGCAGAGTTACTGGAGCACGCGCCTCCATAGTGTGCGCCGCGTACTACCCTAGTAGTGCCGCGTAGGGCTCCGAAATGAATAACTGGGAAAGGCTGCGTGTAGTACGCAGCTTTTCCTGTTATAATGACCCTAGGCAGGGGGGAGAGTAGTGGAGAGAAGGCGTTTAATGGCCGCATTAGCCCGCGTTCCTGGTATGCGGTATGCGGATATACTTCAGCTCAATTTTGAGTCAGCTAGAGACTTGACGAGCCGCTCGCTCGCGCAAGCGGGCCTGCTTCCGCGCTTGGCTGAGGCTGTGCCGCGGGCCATGCAGGACTTCGATTACGACAGCTGGGAGGAGCGCAATGCTCGCGCCGGGTGCCAAGCACTAGTCATCGGTGAGCCTGCCTACCCAAGTAGCCTGCTCGACCTCTATGCCCCGCCGCTAATCATTTACTGCCGCGGTACACTGGCTAGCCTTAAGCGGGTGGCGGTAGTGGGCACCCGCACAGCGACAGCTTACGGCAGGCAGCTGGTCGAGACTTTTGTGCCGCTCTTAGTTGACAACAATTTTACGGTGGTCAGTGGCTTGGCCAAGGGGATAGACACTTTCGCGCACGAGACGACTCTCAGAATGGGTGGGCATACCATCGCTGTCCTGGGTACGGGTGTAGACAACATGTATCCACGCGAAAATACCAGGCTGGCCTGGCGCATCATAGAGAGTGGGGGGGCGCTCCTCAGCGAGTATCCACCGGGCACCCCGCCGCTACGCCATCACTTCCCTGAGCGCAATCGTCTCATAAGCGGCTTGTCCATGGCATGCCTAGTGGCCGAGGGCGACCGCAAGAGTGGGGCCTTGATAACAGCACTGCATGCCCTAGAGCAAGGTCGCGAAGTGCTGGCCGTGCCGGGGAACATTTTCAGCCCCCAAAGCAGAGGCCCAAATTATCTTATTAGTCAAGGCGCTACCCCATTGACAGACCCTGCCGTATTGCTGCAAACTCTAGGAGTACAAGAGCAGAGAGGGC
This sequence comes from Bacillota bacterium, assembly GCA_018333655.1. Taxonomy (NCBI): domain Bacteria; kingdom Bacillati; phylum Bacillota; species Bacillota bacterium. The sequence continues at coordinate 131,811 of JAGXTJ010000023.1, forward strand.
AGGAGCGCAGGGCAAAAGAACTGGGGAGTCATGCTAGCTTGGTGATGCTTGCTCTAAGTAGGAACGCCTGCTCGGTAGACGACCTCGGTCTCTGCACCAAGCTACCCATGCCAGACCTACTGGCTGCTCTCACCGAATTAGAGCTAGAAGGCACTGTGCTTCGTCTGCCAACTGGGCAGTATATCTGCCAAACCCCGCCCATCTAGCGCCATTTCGGCGCTGTAGTAAGGTTTAATTCACAGGAGCAGAGGTGTTGTGATGGCTGAATACTTAGTTATAGTAGAATCTCCTGCCAAAGCGAAGACAATCGCCAAGTACTTGGGCCGACAGTATACCGTGAAGGCCTCCTTTGGGCATCTGCGCGACTTGCCTAAAAGCCAGCTGGGTGTGGATGTCGACCACGACTTCGCCCCAAAATACATTACCATCCGCGGCAGGGGAGACCTTTTAAAGGAACTTAAGACGGCAGCCCGCAAAGCGACCAAGGTGTACTTGGCCACTGACCCCGACCGGGAAGGTGAGGCCATTTCTTGGCACTTGGCGCAAGCTCTTGAGCTTGATATGACGAAGCCTTGTCGGGTCACTTTTAATGAGATTACGAAGTCGGCTGTGCAAAAGGCTTTTAAGGAACCACGTGACATTGCCGCACTTCTCGTCAGCGCCCAGCAGACTAGGCGCATTTTGGATCGCATTGTGGGCTACAAATTGTCGCCCCTCTTGTGGGCCAAAGTTAAAAAGGGCCTTAGCGCAGGTCGCGTGCAGTCTGTGGCCGTGCGCATCATTGTGGACCGTGACGAAGAAATTGCCGCTTTCATCCCCACAGAGTACTGGAGTCTCATGGCCGAACTCCGGCCAAGTGAGGGCAAAGCTTTTCTGGCTAAGCTTAGTGCCCGCGAGCTACCCGATGAGGCGGCAGTGAAGGCGGTTATGTCAGACCTCTCTCTGGGTACGTTCGTTGTAGAAAGTGTGAAAAAGAGTCAGCGTGAGCGTAAGCCGGCACCTCCCTTCACCACCAGCACCCTGCAGCAAGAGGCCTCGCGCAAGCTAGGCTTCACTGCCAAGCGCACCATGCGTTTGGCGCAAGCTCTCTACGAAGGTATTGAGCTCGGTAAGGAAGGCGCGGTTGGGCTAATCACCTACATGCGCACCGATAGCACTCGACTGAGTGATACCGCTCTAGCCAGCGCTAGTCAGTACATAACTGAACGATTCGGAAAAGAATACCATGAAAGCAGGCAGTTTGCCGGCAAGGGGGGGGCGCAGGATGCGCATGAGGCTGTTCGCCCCACCTATGTGGAGCGCCCTCCTCTCGCGCTTAAAGACTTGCTTAGCCGCGATCACTATAAATTGTACAAACTTATTTTCGAGCGTTTTATCGCTTCGCAAATGGCGCCCGCACTTTATGCGCAAGTGCACGTCGAAGTAGCCGCCAACAAGTACCTGTTTAAAGCGCATGGTTCGCGCATGGTGTTTGCTGGGTTTACGGCCGTGTATAGCGAGAGCCAAGATGAAGCCGATGCCGATGTAGAAAGCGAATTGCCTGAGCTAGTAGCGGGGCAAAGGCTTGCCCTCGGCAAGTTGACGCCGAAGCAGCACTTTACCGAAGCACCGCCTGCCTTTACCGAGGCTAGCCTGATCAAGCTGCTCGAAGAAGAAGGTATTGGCCGCCCTAGCACCTATGCGCCCATTATCGATACCATTGTCGAGCGTGGTTACGTCACTAAAGACAAGAAAAAGTTCATGGCGACCGAGCTCGGCCAAGTCGTAGTGCGCTTACTAAAAGAATACTTCCCTGAAATCGTTGAGGTCGCCTTCACTGCCAAAATGGAGGCGGAGTTAGACTCCATTGAGCATGGCACGGCCACCTCGCAAGAAATTTTGCGGGATTTCTACGCGCCTTTTGCCGTCAAGCTCGCTCATGCCTTTGGGCACATGGAAAAAATTAGCGTTTCAGATGAAGAATCGGATCAAGTTTGCGAACTTTGTGGGCGCCGCATGGTTATCAAGATGGGCAGATTCGGCAAGTTCTTAGCCTGCCCAGGCTTTCCGGAGTGCAAAAATACCAAGCCCTTACTCACGGAGACGGGGGCCATTTGTCCGCTATGTCAGGGGAAGGTCGTACAGAGACGCAGCAAGAAGGGGAGGCTCTTCTACGGCTGCGCAAACTACCCTACCTGTGAGTTTGTGTCCTGGAACAAACCATTGACTAATAAGTGCACGAAGTGCGGGTCCTTCACTGTCGAAAAGAAGAACCGTAAAGATGAGACAACGATTGTTTGTGGCAACCCAGCTTGTGGTTTCCTACAGGAGGAAGTACATGCGTGAGGTAGTAGTTATTGGAGGAGGCCTAGCTGGTGTAGAGGCTACATGGCAGCTAGTGCGGCAGGGTATCCCCGTGGTGCTCTACGAGATGAGGCCAGTTGTCAGCACGGGTGCGCACCATACTGACCTGCTAGGTGAACTTGTGTGCAGTAATTCGCTCAGGGCCAGCGATATTGCTAATGCCGTGGGACTACTCAAGGAAGAAATGCGCAGACTAGACTCCTTGATTTTAGCTGTTGCGGAACAAACAAGCTTGCCAGCAGGAGGCGCTTTGGCAGTAGATAGAACTGAGTTTGCCAACACTTTAACGCGCATCTTAGAGAATCACCCCTTGGTGACCATACGGCGCGAGGAGGTAGGGCAGCTGCCGAGAGAGGGTGTTGTCGTGGTGGCTTCAGGGCCGCTTACCTCGGCTACTTTGGCCGCAGACGTAGGCTCCCTACTAGGCGCAGATTACCTCTCTTTTTATGATGCCGCTGCTCCTATTGTCACCACGGAGTCTATTGATATGGAGAGGGCCTTCTTCGCTTCGCGTTATGATAAAGGCGAAGCCGCTTACCTGAATTGCCCACTCTCTGAAGAAGAATACCATGAGTTTTACCATGCACTCTGTAGCGCCGAGCGACAGGAGCTAAAGCACCTAGATAAAGAAAAATATTTCGAAGGCTGCATGCCCATCGAGCAAATGGCCGAGCGCGGCAGGGAGACGATGCTGTTTGGGCCTTTGAAGCCAGTAGGCTTAGTCGACCCTCGCACCGGCAGGCGCCCTTTTGCGGTGGTGCAGCTGCGCCAAGACAACCGTGCTGGGACTCTCTACAACTTGGTTGGTTTTCAGACTAGGCTTAAGTGGGGTGAGCAGCGCAGGGTCTTCTCGCTCATCCCTGCGCTAAAGAACGCCGAGTTTGTCCGCTATGGTGTAATGCATCGCAATACCTTTATTAACTCGCGCCAAGTTCTCTCGCCCACTTTGCAGTACCGACAGAGAGAGTCGCTTTTTTTTGCCGGTCAGCTCACCGGGGTAGAGGGTTATGTCGAGTCTGCTGCCTCAGGTATCGTGGCAGGCATCAATGCCGGACGCCATCTACGGGCTCTTGAACCTGTAGTTTTTCCGCAAACAACGGCCATAGGCGCTTTGCTCCACTACATCTCCGCAGAAACTGTGGGCACGTTTCAACCTATGAATGTTACCTTTGGGCTCTTTCCGCCCTTGACTAGCCCGCCTAGGGACCGCCGACTGCGCAATTTAGCCTATGGCGAACGTTCGCTCAAAGAGTTGACAGAGTTTTGCGATAAAAATATGATACTCCCTTGTTTGCCAGGGTCGTAACATGGTAATATCTGAATATGGAGAAGTATGTCGACGCCTTTCTGTTGCACCTTTCTGCCGACAAAGGGCTATCCGCAAAGACTGTGGAGAGTTATGCCCATGACCTAGGTCAATTTTGCGGCTTCTGTAGTGAGAGCCGCCCGATCGCAGAGATCTCGCGCACCGACTTGCGTAGCTTCTTGGCCTATCTATATCAACGCGGTTATGCCAAGAGCAGTGTGGCGCGAAAGATCTCTTGTTTGCGTTCTTTTTTCGGATTTTTGTTGCGCGAGCAGGTGGTAACAGACAATCCCGCGGGTCAGATTTTGCTGCCGCGCCGCAAGAAGTCGTTGCCGACTTTCTTGCATCCTCCTGATATGGAGAGACTGCTGGATTCTCCACAAGAAACGCGACTAGAGACGCGTGACCGCGCCCTTTTGGAGTTACTTTATGCCACGGGTTGTCGCGTCAGCGAGATGGCGGGCTTGACATTAGGGGCGGTGGACTGGTACTCTCGTACCCTACGCGTGGTAGGCAAGGGCGATAAAGAGCGGCAAGTGCCATTTGGGAGGACGGCGGCGGACAGTTTGCGCGAGTACCTAGAGAAGGTACGCCCTAAGCTCTTGGCACATGACAACATTAAGCATGTATTCTTAAATTACCGCGGCTCTCCCCTTTCGGAGCGGGGTGTAGGCAGGATACTTGACAAGTATGTCGCTCGGGCTAATCTCCCCGAGGCGACAACCCCCCACAGTCTGCGCCACTCCTTCGCCACGCACCTGCTAGATAACGGTGCTGACTTGCGCACGGTGCAGGAGCTGCTCGGACACTCCTCAGTTTCTACAACACAAATTTACACGCACGTCACAAGTGAACGCATAAAGTCGGTGTATAATAAGGCACATCCTCGTGCCTAGGGAGGGAGTGAGTAGAGGCTCCTGCGCTGCCCCTTTGTCAAAAGAGCAGTAACCAGGTATACTGAAGTAGGGCGCTTTATCCCTGTATTGGATTTCAAGATTTAGGAAGTATATCTTATAGGTGGAGGTTAGTATGGTGAATTTGCTTGAAAAGACCCGTATGTTGAACAAGGTGCTGCGACAGTCCGCTGGTGAGACCGTTAGGTTTAGCGATTTGGCGCAACTTTTTAGCCAGGTGTTTACGGCCAACACTTACATTTTGAACACGCGAGGCAAATTGCTTGGCGTCGCCCTCATTGATGAATACGACTGTGACCTGTTAAAGCGCCACGTGCGCTCTGGGCGTTTTCCTGCTGACTACAACGACAAGTTGATGTCGCTCTCAGAGAGCAATATCAATTGCCGGGAGACAGAGAGTTGTGTCTTTGATGACTCGGTATGTGATCACACTAAGAAACTGACGAGCATTGTACCTATTATCGGTCGGGGAGAGCGCCTCGGGACCTTACTTGTGGCGCGTTTTGATGAGCCCTTAAATAGCGATGACGTCGCTCTGGCAGAGTTTGGCGCTACTATTCTCGCCATGGAACTACTGCGCGCGCGCCAGGAGATGGCCAGCATAGAATCCCGCCAACGCGCGGTGGTCGAACTGGCAGTGGATGCGTTGTCTTATTCTGAGCTCGAAGCCATTGAGCATATTATGCGCGAGTTAGGCAGTGAGCAAGAAGGACTACTCGTTGCCAGCAAAATCGCCGACCAGGCTGGCATTACTCGCTCGGTAATCGTCAACGCCCTGCGCAAGCTAGAAAGCGCGGGAGTCATTATGAGCCGTTCTTTGGGCATGAAGGGCACCTACATCAAAGTGTTGAACAACAAGTTGCTCGAGGAGTTAGCCAAGAAGGATCACTAAGAGTTGCTTGTTAATTATGGGTGTGCTATACTAACTCTCGGTGTTTAAACTACACACGCTCCCGGATGGGCAGAGCTGTGTCCCCCCACGGGGGGATTCTCTACCAAGCGATGGGTGCGGAGGAAAAACAATAGGAGGTGAGTCTCATGGCAGTAGTCAGCATGAAACAACTGCTCGAGGCTGGTGTGCATTTCGGCCACCAAACTCGACGTTGGAACCCAAAGATGGCTCCGTATATTTTCATGGAGCGCAACGGCATCTACATTATCGACCTACAAAAGACTGTCCGCAAACTTGAGGAGGCTTACACGTTCATTAAGAGCGTGATCAGAAATGGTGAGAGCATCCTTTTCGTGGGGACGAAGAAGCAGGCTCAAGAGGCCGTGCTTGACGAGGCACTTCGCTGCAACATGTACTTCGTCAATCAGCGCTGGCTAGGTGGTACTCTGACCAATTTCCAAACTATCGAAAAGCGCGTGAAGAGACTGCACGATCTTGAACGCATGAAAGAAGACGGTACTTTTTCCGTCCTGCCCAAGAAAGAAGTCGTGAATCTCCTCAAGGAGATGGAGCGCTTAGAGAAATTCTTAGGCGGCATCAAGAACATGCAAGGACTCCCTGGAGCCTTGTTCGTAATTGACCCGCGCAAGGAGAAAAACGCCATCGCCGAGGCCCGCAGACTAGGTATTCCTATTGTGGCTATCGTCGACACTAACTGTGATCCCGATGAAGTGGATTACATTATTCCCGGCAACGACGACGCCATCAGGGCTGTCAAGCTTATAACTGCCACCATGGCTGACGCTGTACTTGAAGCACGCCAGGGCGAGCAATTGGCCGAATAATACGCATCCTACAGGCACGAGGGGAGGTCCTATGATGGCTAAAATTGAGGCAAGTCTAGTCAAAGAACTGCGCGAACGTACTGGCGCAGGAATGATGGACTGCAAAAAGGCGCTCGGCGAGACAGCCGGCGATATGGAGAAAGCAATTGAGTTTCTACGTGAAAAAGGCCTCGCTGCTGCCAGCAAAAAGGCGGGGCGCATCACAAGTGAAGGCGTCGTGGAGTCTTATATACACGGCGGGGGCCGTATTGGTGTATTAGTGGAGATGAACTGCGAGACTGATTTCGTGGCTAAGAACGAAGATTTTCGGGCTTTAGTGCGCGACATGGCCATGCAGATTGCCGCCGCTAATCCACAGTACATCACCCGTGAAGAGGTTCCACAGAGTATTATTGAGCACGAAAGAGAAATTTTGCGTGCGCAGGCTATAAACGAGGGCAAGCCTGAGAAGATTATCGACAAAATGGTTGACGGCAGAATCGAGAAATATTTTGCTGATGTTTGCCTCATGGAACAGGCCTTTGTGCGTGAAGGTGAGCAAACGGTCAAGGAGTACATCCAGTCTAAGGTGGCCGTCTTTGGTGAGAATATTGCCGTACGTCGGTTCGCGCGTTTTCAGATGGGTGAGGGACTACAAAAGCGAACTGAAGCCTAGGACGAAGTAAAGGAACACCGCGGTGTTCCTTTTTTCAGATGCCTAATTTGCGGTGTGACAAGGGAGTGTGGAATTTTAATGGAGTGTCCCAAGTATCGTCGGGTCATCCTCAAATTGAGCGGCGAAGCCCTAGCGGGGAAACTGGGTTATGGAATTTGCGGCGAAGTCATGGAAAAGGTGGCAGAGCAGCTCGTTAAGATTCGTCGTAGCGGCATAGAGATTGCCGTCGTTGTGGGTGGCGGTAATATTTGGCGCGGTGCTGCTGGTAGTGCACAGGGTATGGATCGCGCTACTGCGGATTACATGGGTATGCTGGCTACTGTGCTTAATGCCTTGGCTCTCCAGGATGCCATTGAAAAACTCGGCGTGGACACGCGCGTACAGACAGCCATTGAAATGCGAGAAATTGCGGAGCCCTATATTAGGCGTAAGGCCATTACCCATCTTGAAAAGGGGTACATTGTAATTTTCGCTGCCGGAACCGGAAATCCTTATTTTTCGACTGATACCACCGCTGCCCTGCGCGGGGCAGAGATTGGGGCGGAGATTATTCTTAAGGCCACCCAAGTCGACGGCGTTTATGATAGTGACCCCCGTAAAAATCCAGAGGCGAAACGCTTTGCAGAACTATCCTATATCGAGGTTTTGCGCCAAAATTTAGGTGTTATGGACGCCACCGCAACTTCTCTGTGCATGGTCAATAATATTCCCATCTTAGTGTTCAGCCTTGAAGATACCGACAACATTTACCGTGCCGCTTTGGGAGAGGACATTGGAACATATGTAAGGGGTGACAATAATTGATTAAGGAGACGCTGAAAGAGCTAGAGGATAAAATGAAGAAGACGGTGGCCGCCTTGCAGAAAGAACTGGCCGGTTTACGTGCCGGTCGTGCCACGCCAGGGCTTTTAGAGAAGATAACTGTAGAATACTATGGTGTGCCCTCGCCCTTGTCGCAAGTTGCCACTATTACCGTTCCCGAGGCGCGGATGTTAGTTATTCAACCGTGGGACAAGTCCTTGCTAAAGGCTATTGAAAAAGCCATACAGAAGTCAGACCTCGGGCTCACCCCAAACACTGATGGCACCGTCATCCGCTTGACTATTCCGGCACTCACGCAAGATCGGCGTAACGAGCTAGTCAAGGTGGCCAAGAAGAAGACCGAGGATGGACGAGTGGCCTTGCGGAACCTGCGACGTGAAGGCAATGAACTGATTAAGGAACTAGAAAAAGACGGGGAGGTCTCCGAGGACCAAGCCAAGAAGGCGCAGGAAGACGTTCAGAAGCTAACGGATAAGTATATTAAAGAAGTCGAGGATGTTCTGCACGCTAAAGAAGCAGAAATCATGGAGATCTAGTCTGCTACCCCTCTCACCAGGGGTTTTTTGATATAAGGAGGGCAGCATGTTTGGTCTGAGAACCGAAGCCTTAGATATAAGTAACTTACCTTGTCATGTGGCCATTGTCATGGACGGTAACGGACGCTGGGCTGAACGCCGGGGCCTGCCTCGTGTGGCTGGGCATCGGGCTGGTTTAGCGGCGGCGCGGACGATTATCACTGAGTCCGCGCGTCTTGGCATAAAATTTCTCACCTTGTATACTTTTTCCACGGAAAATTGGCAGAGACCAAGGGAAGAAGTAGATTTTCTCATGCGTTTGCCCGAGGAGTTTTGGCGCAAGGAGAAAAAAATGCTAGAAGAGCGTGACGTGCGTATTAATGTGCTAGGGGACATCGCTGGTTTGCCAGAGGCCACGCGTCGCGTGACGCTTGAGGCGATGTCTGCCACTAAGGATCGTCAAGGCATGACAGTCAATTTGGCCCTCAACTACGGGTCTAGAGCAGAAATTTTGCGGGCGGCGCGACTCTATGCAGAGCGTTTCCCAGATGCGAGTGGGGACGAGGCGGCCTTTGCACAGTGCTTGTACTCTGCTGGCATGCCAGACCCCGACCTTTTGCTCAGGCCGGGTGGCGAGAAAAGGCTCAGCAATTTTCTTTTGTGGCAGGCTGCCTACGCGGAGATTGTCTTTAGTGATGTTAACTGGCCAGATTACGGGGTCAAACACTATCATGCTGCCCTCGTGGAGTACCAGAAGCGCAACCGCCGCCGGGGACGGGTATGGAGTCGGGGGGCGAAGCCGTGAATCAACGTATTGTAACTGCCCTAGTAATACTGCCCATTGTCATCTTCTCTACCTATGTGGGAGGGAATATATTCGCCCTCATGGTCACCATTTTAGGGGTGCTCGCGGTATTTGAAGGACGCACCTTGCTCTTGGCGCAGGGCATACACTTTACACGCTTGACTTACCTACTGCCATTGATTTACTTTGGCGTCCTTATTTTCGACCAGGCAGACATGGCCTTGCAAGTAGTGGTAGCATCGGTTTTGGCAATTCTTACGCGACAACTACTGGATTTCCCGAGGTTTAATCTCGTGGCGGCGGGGGCTAATTTGCTCGTCGTCTTCTATCCCACGCTGCTCCTGGGCAACCTACTGCTGCTGCGTCTATCAGCTGGCTGGGAGTGGACCTTCATTCCCTTGGCTGCTGTGTGGGCTTATGATGCCTTTGCCTATTTATTTGGCGTGCGGTTCGGTAAAATTAGAATGTGGACCAGTGTATCTCCGAAGAAAAGTTTGGAGGGGGCCATGGCGGGTCTGGTCAGCAGTGTCCTAATAATGGTGTTGGCGCGACAATTTCTTGATATCGGACTAATGGTGTCCCTTTTCTTAGGTGTAATCTTAGCTGGCACGGCCCACGTAGGTGACTTGGTGGAGTCGGCCCTAAAACGCTCCGTAGGGGTAAAGGACTCGGGAGATTTTTTCCCCGGTCATGGAGGGGTGCTAGACCGACTTGATTCTACGGTTTATGCGGCTTCAGTAGTTTACTGGCTGTGGTCTGCCAATGTGATGGTCTGGTAGGATGAGAAAATTAATCATTCTAGGGTCTACAGGCTCGATTGGTCGGTCTACACTGGAAGTAGTAGCAAAACACAGCGATCGCCTGCAAGTAGTGGGCCTCTGTGCTGGTAAAAATGGCGACTTACTGCTAGAGCAAGTGGCTTATTTTCGCCCCTTAGCTGTGGCCGTAGAGGACCTTAGTTACGTAGAGCTGCTTCGCCGCACTTTTCCCTACGTCAAAGTATACGGCGGTATAGATGCGGCTACAGAGTTGGTTCGTGAAACAGACTGCGATGTCGTCATGGCCGCTATTTCTGGGATGGCCGGGCTAAGGCCAGTTATTGCCGCCGCTAAACTGGGCAGGGCCATTGCCCTAGCGAACAAAGAGAGTTTGGTTGTCGGCGGCAAACTGCTCATGGATGTTACCAAGGCACAGGGGTCAATGTTGCTGCCGGTAGACAGCGAGCATTCGGCCTTGTGGCAAGCTTTAGCGGCTTGGCCGCGGGAGGCCGTGCGAAAGCTTATTTTGACAGCTTCGGGGGGGCCTTTCTTTGGTAAGTCAAGGGATGATTTGCGTGAAGTTAAAGTGGCGCAAGCCCTCGATCATCCTACCTGGAAGATGGGTGGAAAAATAAGCATCGACTCGGCGACCTTGATGAACAAGGGTCTCGAGGTCATCGAGGCACACCACCTCTTTGGTTTTGCCTACGAGGATATTCAAGTCTTGGTGCACCCCGAAAGCATAGTTCATTCACTGGTGGAATTTGTCGACGGTGCCCAGCTAGCACAGTGTAGCAACCCAGATATGCGTATTCCCATACAGTATGCTCTCTCTTACCCAGAGCGCTGGCCGGCAGACTATGTCGTCAATAACTATGCGGGCAGGCAACTTAGTTTTTATGACCCTGATCTAGGCACTTTTCGCTGTCTGCCACTGGCCCTTCGGGCCGGTAAACTGGGTGGGGCCTATCCTGTCGTGCTGAATGCAGCCAACGAAGTGGCGGTGGAGGCTTTTTTGCGCGGCAGGCTGTCATTCCTAGGTATCGCCGAACTGCTCGAGGCGGTACTAGGCGAGCAAGTTCCGGATGCTCCGCGGGCTCTGTCTGATCTTTTTCTCATTGATGAGTGGGCTCGCCGGCGGGCAGCCGAGATTATCAAGCTAAGGACGGTGTAGGGATTGGTTATTTTAATGGCCATTGCCATTATTGGCGTTTTGGTGTTTTTTCATGAGTTAGGGCATTTCTTGACGGCCAAAGCCTCAGGCATGATGGTGCATGAATTTGCGCTAGGTATGGGGCCCGTCTTGCTCGCGCATACACGAGGAGAGACCAAGTACTCTTTGCGCATGTTGCCCATTGGCGGTTTTCTCCGAGTAGCAGGTGAGGAAAATGAGCCTGGTAAGCTGGCTATACCCTTCGACCGGCGTTATGATACCAAGCCAGTCTGGCAGCGCATGGTCTTTGTTGCTGGGGGTTCGCTGATGAACTTCGTACTAGCCTCCTTGATTTTTGCCATAATTTTTATGGCTGTAGGTGTCCCTACCACGGAGCCGCTGATCGGATCGGTTACCCCAGACTGGCCTGCCGCACAGGCGGGGCTCCAAATTGGAGACCGCGTAGTGAACATTGAGGGGCGAGATATTGCCACATGGACCGAGTTGCAGCGAGCCATTGGGGAAACCACGGCACCGACAATTACGGTCGAGATTTTGCGCGATGAGACACGACTTACCCTGTCGATGACTCCGCGGGTGGATGAGGCCACCGGGCGTCGCTTGGTAGGTGTAGCCCCGGCCAATGTTAGGCACGGTTTCTTTACGGCTTTGTTCCTCGGAACTCGCGAGGTAGTTTGGTTTACCGCGGAGATTCTTTCCGTCATAGGACGCATGGTCACAGGCCGCATGCCAGCCGAGGGTGCCGGGCCTATCGGCATGGTAGTCATGGTGGGTGAAGTAGCGCGCACAGGACTGGCCAACTTGCTTTCTTTCGCAGCAATCATCAGCATACAGCTCGGCATGTTTAATCTGCTGCCCATACCCGCCTTGGACGGCAGCAAGCTAGTCTTTCTGGCTCTAGAGGGCGTGCGTGGTAAGCCTATAGCTCCCGAGAGAGAAAACATGATTCATTTTCTGGGCTTTGTCATGCTCATGGTGCTTATTGTGCTGGTGACCTACCAGGATTTGCAGCGACTTAATATCTTTTAGGAGTGGATATGGTGCGGCGGAAGACGATCCCTGTACAGCTGGGTCGCTTGACGATAGGTGGTGATGCGCCTATTGTCATACAGTCCATGACTAATACTGCCACCGAGGATGTGCCGAGCACTTTGCGGCAAATTGTGGCCCTCAGTCAAGCGGGATGTGCGATGGTGCGCATCGCAGTTCCCCATGAAAAAGCGTTAGTTGCCGTAGAAGAGTTGGTGCGGGCGTCACCAGTCCCCTTAGAGGCAGATATCCACTTCGATCATCACCTAGCTGTGGGGTCTCTGGAACGCGGTGTCGCTAAAGTTCGCATCAACCCAGGCAATATCGGGGGGCACGACAAAGTTCGCGAGGTCATGGAAACGGCTGCGCGCTACGGTGCGGCGGTGCGCATCGGAGTTAATTCCGGTTCTTTGCCCAAGCACATTCTGGCGAAGCATGGCTCTCCCTCTGCGCAAGCTCTCTTCGAGGCCGCCTTGGAGTATCAAGAGCAAGTAACTGGGTGGGGTTTTTCTAATCTTGTTTTCTCTTTAAAATCCTCCGACGTAGTGCGAACGGTGCAGGCTAACGAGCTTTTTGCCGCGGAGTCTCCCTTTCCTCTCCATATCGGTGTTACCGAGGCCGGTACCTTGCTTAAAGGTGCAGTGCGCTCGTCGGTTGCTCTGGCCCTGCTGCTCAGTAAGGGCATCGGTGATACTTTACGAGTGTCGCTGACCGCCGACCCTGTAGAAGAAGTCGTGGTGGCGAAGGAGATTCTCATGAGTCTCGGGCTGTACCCTAAAGGCTTGCATGTCGTCAGTTGCCCAACCTGCGCTCGCACGTCGGGGGATTTGATTGCCTTGACAGAGAGTGTAGAACGTGAACTCACAGAGCTCTCCTCTGTGCCGCTACGCGTGGCGGTAATGGGCTGCGCGGTCAATGGGCCTGGTGAGGCCAAAGAAGCGGATCTCGGCATTGCTTTATCTCACGGTAAGGCTGTATTGTTTCGGCAGGGGCAAGCGATCGAAACGATACCACTTGAAGCTGCTGCTGCTCGACTTATAGCCGAAGTGCGCCGCATGGCGTCTACTTTACCAAGATAGGGGTGCCAAGCGATGCGTTGTGTGGTCATAATACCCGCATATAATGAAGAGAAGACAATTGCCGAGGTAGTGGTGGCCGCGGCTGCCTGCCCGCTGGTGGCCGAGGTAGTGGTCGTTAGCGATGGCTCTAGGGATAACACCGCGGTGATTGCTGCGACTGCCGGCGCTACAGTTGTTGATCTGACCACAAATCGAGGCAAAGGCGGTGCCATGCAGGCGGGGGTAACGGAAGTGCCGGGGGATGTGTATCTATTCCTTGATGGCGATCTACTTGGTCTGACACCGCTTCATGTGGCCGCCCTTCTGCAGCCCATAGTAGAAGGGGAGTACGAGGCCACGCTTGGGATTTTTGGCAACGGGAGACTGGCCACGGACTTAGCCCAGAAGATTGCCCCCTTTTTATCAGGCCAGCGTGCTATTACAGCGCGCCTTCTCGCTCAAATACCTGACTTCTCTGCTACGGGATGGGGAGTCGAGGTGCTGCTAACACAACACTTGCAGACTGCCAAAATCCCCGTGGCCCATGTCCCTCTGGTTGATGTGACCCATGTGATGAAAGAAGAAAAGCGCGGCTTGATGTCGGGGGCACTCTCTCGCCTGCGTATGTACTGGCATATTCTCAAGGCATTAGGTAGAGCAAGGAGGCCTAATTGTGATAGATAATGTCGAGCTAATTGCTCGCCTTGGTGTATCGTGCATATTGGGCGGCTTGATTGGGCTTGAGCGTGAGGGGCTTAACCGCCCCGCTGGTTTTCGCACGCATGTCTTGGTGGCTCTAGGCTCTACTTTGATTATGTTGATTTCTATTTATGGGTTTCGCAATGTGTCAGGGCCCCATGACCCCGCACGTCTGGCGGCCCAAGTGGTAAGCGGCATTGGGTTTCTCGGTGCTGGCACCATCATGAAGGAAGGCCTTAGTATCAAGGGCCTGACCACGGCCGCGTCCCTGTGGGTGGTGGCAGCCATTGGGCTGGCCTCGGGTGCCGGCTTTTACGTGGGTGCGGTAGCGACAACCATCTTTGTCTATGTTACTTTGGTGTTTTTTACACGTCTCGAGAGATACTACTTACATCGCGATCACTATGTGCGCTTAACTGTGGTGATGCTAGATACAGCAGGGCAGCTCGGAAAAATCGGCACCGTCCTAGGTAGGCGTGAGATAAGCATGCGCAATATCTGTACTAGTCATGTGGGTGTGGAAGGGGAACAAGTTATTGTTCAGTTAGAAATTAAACTGCCTCATGGGGTGACCCTGCTGCATGTGCTGTCCGATCTTAAAGAGGTGGCGGGGGTAGTGCGTGTCACCGAGTCTTGAGCAGATGGCAATGCTTGCATAGCGTTCTTCCTTTGTGATATGATGTTTGCGGCAAAGAGTGGGGTTTTCCCACTCTTTCGTTCATAAATAGTTAACTCAGCGAGGTGTTTTTTCTTGCAGCAAGCAGCTCTGCCTCTCTATGAATTATTCTTGCCCGTGGTGGATTCTCTAGGGCTCTCGTTAGTCGATGTGGAATGGCTCCCCGCTAGGGGTGGGGCGAGACTCGCGGTGCTTATTGCTCGTAGGCATGGTTCAGTTAGCACTGCGGATTGCGAGGAAGTAGCTCGCGCCCTTCTGCTCGCCCTGGAGGCCTCGCCTTTACTTGCGCCGAATTGTGCTCTCGAAGTATCCTCTCCGGGCTTAGACCGGGTGCTTAAGCGACCACATGAATTTGAGGTGTTTGCAGGTCGCCTTATTGATATCAGTCTCTCTGTGCCATTCTGTGGAAAAGCAGAATTTCAGGGCACTCTACAGGGCAGGGAGGGCGACAATGTGCTGCTAGAACTGCCGTCCGGCGAGTCACTGGCCTTGCCCGAGCAGCATATTAGAAAAGCCAAGTTAGTTTTTAAAATGAAATGAGGGAAACAAGGCAATGAATTCGGAATTCATCGATGCCATCAATCACCTATCTAAAGAGAAAAATCTAGACAAGGGAGTTCTTTTTGAAGCCATCGAGACCGCCCTAGTATCTGCCTACAAGAAGAACTTTGGTGGCAGTGGGAATGTGAGGGTCCAGGTGGACCGCGAAACGGGAGAAATACATGTCTATGCTCTTAAGCGTGTGGTGACCCAAGTGGTAGATGCTCACGCTGATATAGGTATTGACGAGGCTAAATCTACTAACCCTAATTACGAATTAGGCGATGTCTTTGAAGAAAAGGTTACACCGCGAAACTTTGGGCGAGTTGCCGCGCAGACAGCTAAACAAATCGTGGTGCAGCGCATTCGTGAGGCCGAGCGCGGACTTATCTATGAAGAGTTTACTAATCGCGAGAGTGATATCGTTTCGGGCATAGTGCAAAGGGCCGATGCCCGGAATGTAATTATTGACCTAGGCAAAGTGGAGGCAGTGATGCCCACTTCGGAGAGGGTTCCCGGAGAAGTATACCGCATGGGTCAACGGCTTAAAACATATGTGCTTGAAGTCCGTAAAACTACCAAGGGACCCCAAGTGACCGTTTCGCGCAGCCATCCTGGGCTGCTCAAACGCTTGCTCGAGTTAGAAGTAGAAGAAATCCATGACGGCATAGTGGAGCTTAAGTCGGTGACTAGAGAAGCGGGTAGCCGCAGTAAAGTGGCGGTGAGCTCGCGCGACCTAAATGTAGACCCGGTGGGTGCCTGTGTAGGGCAAAAAGGCATGCGTATCCAAATCATTGTCAACGAGCTTGGCAATGAAAAGATTGACGTTATTGAGTACAAGAGTGACCCTGCGCAGTATGTGGCTAATGCTTTGAGTCCAGCCAAGGTCATTCGCGTGGATATTGATGAACTGGCCAAAGTGGCAAGGGTTGTCGTTCCAGACTATCAACTGTCACTGGCCATTGGTAAAGAAGGCCAAAACGCTAGGTTGGCCGCCAAGTTGACAGGTTGGAAGATTGATATCAAGAGCGAGAGCCAGGCCGAAGCTTAAGGGGTGGGCTAATGAAAAAGAAGCATGTTCCAGAACGCACCTGTGTGGGATGTCGCTCTGTCAAGCCTAAACGTGAACTTATCAGGATTGTACGCGACCCTGAAGGACATGTTGATGTGGACTTTACCGGGAAGAAGTCTGGGCGGGGTGTGTACATTTGCCCCAATGTCCCCTGCCTTGAGGCTGCACTAAAGGGCGGCAGAATAAGCGCGGGCCTAGAGACAGACCTACCTCCGGAAGTGGTCTCTCGTTTAAGAGAGAAATTGCACCATGTCTGATAAATTTCTGCAATTTTTAGGTTTGGCGCAGCGGGCTGGGGCGGTCGTAAGCGGGACCATGGCCTGTACTGAAGCCCTTAAAAAGGGAAAAGTCAGCTTACTGGTAGTTGCCGAGGACACCGAGCCCAAGTCAGCCGCCCTCTATCGCCAGATGGCGGAGAGTAAATCTATTCCTTATCTTACCATTTTTTCGCAGGCCGCACTGGGTCATGCCATCGGCAAGAGCAGGAGAGCCCTAGTAGTCATAAATGATGCCAATTTCGCCCGTCGCTTACAGGAGTTAAGCCTGAACATTGGAGGTGGACCGACATGTCCAAAATTAGAATCTTTGAGTTAGCCGAGGAATTGCAGGTACCTGCTGAGACTCTCGTGGAGGCTCTGCGTGATTTAAAACTCAATATCACAAACCCCATGAGCATGGTCGACACACAAGTCGCGTCAGTCATTCGCGAAGTGATTATCAAGCAAAAAAAGAGGCGTCCCGTAGATACAGCGCCTGCGGTCAACGCTGCTCCGGCAGTGGTTGTACCAGAAACGTCTTCACCACTAGAGGCTGTACCTATGCCGCCGACGGATGTGCGGCCTGCACCTGCACCCGGAAACAAGAAACCTGCCGATAATAAGCCTGGCACGCGGCAGCAGGCCGACAGGCCTAGGGATAAACGGCGTGCCGAACCCGCAGCCAATATTGTTAATCGCAAGCTGGCCTCCCATGGGCGCCCGCAGCGGTCTGGCGGCAGCTCAGCGCCCTCGGGTGCTAACTTGACGCCAACTGCGCTAGTGTCTATAGAGAGTGCCGTCACGGTGGGTGAGTTCGCCAAACTCACTGGGCGTTCCGTGGGTGATATCATTACTAAGTTAATGCACTTGGGTGTGATGGCCACCATTAATCAGCAGCTAGATTTTGATACTCTTGGCGTGTTGGCGGCTGAACTCAATATTAAACTCGAAATAAAACTGCCCCCGACCGTAGATGCTGCTACTGCCATTGATGATGATCCAGCCGAGAGTCTGAAGCACCGCTACCCAGTGGTCACCGTCATGGGTCATGTGGACCATGGCAAGACTTCGCTACTTGATTGCATACGTCGCACTAATGTTACTGCTTCGGAAGCGGGGGGCATAACGCAGCATATTGGGGCTTACCAGGTTGATGTTGGTGAGGAGAAAATTGTCTTCTTAGACACCCCAGGCCACGAAGCTTTTACCCAAATGCGGGCGCGTGGAGCAAAAGTTACAGATATAGCTATTTTGGTTGTGGCTGCGGATGACGGTGTCATGCCGCAAACAATTGAAGCCTTAAATCACGCCAAAGCAGCTAATGTGCCCATCATTGTAGCGGTTAATAAGATGGATAAGCATAATGCCGACCCCGACCGCATCAAGCAGCAGCTGACTGAGTATGGCCTCGTGACCGAAGAGTGGGGTGGAGACACAATTTTTGTCGGCGTCTCCGCGTTGCAACGCCGGGGCATCGATGATTTGCTGGCCTCGGTGCTAACCGTGGCTGAAGTTTTAGAGCTTAAGGCTAACCCCGATCGCCCAGCAAAAGGGATAGTCATTGAAGCCCATGTTGACAAGGGCAAAGGGCCCATCGCCACGCTGCTGATTCAAAAAGGCACCCTCAATGTGGGCGATATTGTCGTGGCAGGTGGTGCTTATGGCCGCGTTCGAGCCATGGTCAGCGATAAGGGGAAGCGTCTTAAGAAGGCGCCACCTTCGACTCCGCTCGAACTACATGGTCTTTCTATGGCCCCGCAGGCAGGCGATGAGTTTGTTGTAGTAAAAGACGACAAATTGGCGCGCTCCATGGCGGAAAAAGCGGCAGAACTCCGCAAGTTAGAGCTGCAAAGACCAGTACGAAATGTCACTCTGGATGATTTCTTCAAGCAGGTACAAGCTGGGCAAACTAAGTCCCTTAACTTGATCATCAAGGGTGACGTGCAAGGTTCGGTAGAGGCCCTCAAGCCCGCGGTGGAGAAGCTCTGCAACCAAGAGGTGGATGTCAAAGTCATTCATACTGGGGTGGGTCCTGTAAATGAGAGCGACATCATGCTCGCTAAGGCTTCTAGTGCCATTATTATTGGTTTCAATGTGCGGGCTGAAGTTAATGCGCGCAAAGCGGCGGAGCAAGAGCAAGTGGACCTTAGATTTTATCGCATCATCTACGAGGTAATCGACGATATTAATGCAGCCCTTAAGGGCATGCTAGCCCCTGTTTTCAAGGAGGTAGTCCTTGGCCAAGCTGAAGTGCGCGTTGTATTCCGTGTCACAGGTTCAGGCGTCATTGCCGGCTGCATGGTTACCGAGGGCAAGATAACCCGCCAAGCAAACGCGAGACTCCTGCGGGGCGGCGTCATTATTCACGAGGGCAGGATTGGTTCGCTTAAACGCTTCAAGGATGATGCGAAGGAAGTCGCCACGGGTTATGAATGCGGCATTGGCCTTGATAACTATGACGATCTTAAGGAAAGCGATGTCATTGAGGCCTTTGTCAAGGAACTAGTTTTACCGTCATGAAACATCGCCTAGGACTGCTCTCTTTAGAACTTCACTTTCCTTTGGCGCATTCCCTCAAAGACAAGCGAGCCATTGTGAAATCGCTGATCGCGAAAATTCGCGGCAGGTTCAATGTCTCGGTTGCCGAGGTGGGCCACCAAGAAGTCTGGCAGAGAGCACGCATAGTCATAGCAGTTGTATCAGGTAATGCTCTGGAGGTTGAGAAGACCTTTGCCGCAATAACAAATTTTGTGGAGAGTGCTTTAGCCGAAGGGACGATACTAGATGCGACCGAAGAACTATTCTAAGGTTTAGACAAGGGGGAACGTGTAATGTCCCAATTTCGCACTGAACGCATCAAGGGGCAAGTGAAAGAAGAGCTAAGCGCTATTTTGCGCTTGCTTAAGGACCCTCGCCTCGGCTTTGCCACCGTAACTAGTGTTGAGCTGTCTGGTGACCATAGGCATGTCAAGGCTTTTGTTTCCGTCCTGGGGAGCGAGGATGAAAAAAGGGCCACTCTAGAGGCCCTAGAGAGCGCCACTGGCTTCGTGCGCACCGAGATTGGCAAGCGTATCAAGATGCGTCACACTCCAGAGATAATCTTTCGCCTTGATGAGTCGATCGAACACGGCGCACACATTAACAAGCTGTTGAAGGATATTGAGCGTGAAAACAAGTAACTCCACACTAGGCGAGATTGTTTCACTGATCAACAAGGCAGAAAAGCTCTTGGTCGTGGGGCATATCGCTCCTGATGGCGACTCTTTAGGCTCTTCTATCGCCTTCGCGCGCCTCCTCCGTCAGTTAGGCAAGGAGACGCAGGTGGCTTGCCTAGATCGCATACCACCTCGCTATGAGTTCTTACTGCGCTATGCCCCCTTAATTACTGAGGTGGGGCAGCTTCCGCGCGAAGTCGATTGCTTGGTCGTTGTTGACTGCGGTGACCTGGTGCGGACAGGCTTGCCTGAAACTTATGTTACGGGGCTCACCGTGGTAAATATTGATCACCATGTATCGAACAGAGGAACCTGGGGAAAGTCTTGGGTTGATGAGGACAGTAGCGCCACAGGGCAGCAAATTTTACGCTTGGTAGAACATGCACATTGGCAGGTGGACGGGGGGACGGCTACTTGTCTTTATGCCTCGCTCACTGCCGATACAGGGTTTTTCCGTCACAGCAACACCACGCCAGCACTCTTTAGGGATGCGGCTAACTTGCTAGAGTGGGGCGCTGACGCTAGACTCGTGACGGAGCAGGCACTAGAGCGTAAGAGTCTTGGTGAACTCTGCTTACTGCGCCATGCTCTTCATACCTTGACCCTGCACGGCGGGGGTAGAATTGCCCTGATTATGGTTTCTTTTGACGTCGCTAGGCAATGCGGGGTACAAGCCGATGAAGTCGAGGACATGGTCGATTATGCGCGAGCTGTTCCGGGGGTCCAAGTCGCTATCTTGCTCAAGGAAATGGCTCCCCAAATTACTAAGGTTAGTCTGCGCGCCAAAGGTCAGATTGATGTGAGCGGTGTGGCGGAGACTCTTGGTGGGGGTGGCCATCGTGCGGCGGCGGGGGCTACCCTGGCCTATGGCATCGACGCGGCACGAGAAGTAGTTTTAGAGAGAGTTCTGCGAGTGCTTGGCTGTGACTGACGGCTTTATAAACCTCTATAAAGAAGAAGGGTTGACCTCCCATGCGGTCGTCAATCAAGTGCGCCGTATCTTCGGTGTGCGAGCGATTGGGCATATGGGGACGCTTGACCCTGCCGCTAGGGGAGTTTTACCCTTAGCCGTAGGCAAGGCGACGCGCCTCATCCCCCTTGTTGAGGGGGATACAAAAGTGTATCGTGCCGAACTAGTGCTAGGGCGAGCGACAGACACCTATGACACCTCGGGAACAACGCTCGCGACGGCCGAGGCATCCTCTATTGCAGCTAGCGCCATAGGGCAGGTTTTGCCGCTCTTTGTCGGCAGGCAAGAACAGGTTCCCCCCATGTATTCGGCCATTAAAGTTAAGGGCCAGAAGTTGTATGAGTTAGCGCGGCGCGGAGAGACGATCGAAGTTCCGCCCCGCATTGTACATGTGCAAAGCATTGTGCTCGGTGAATTGCGCCGTGAACAGAGTTTGTCGATCGCCATGCTTGACATCACCTGTTCTAAGGGGACATACGTGCGCTCGCTTTGCTATGATATCGGTCGTATTTTGCACTTGCCCGCGTGCATGGGCAGGCTGTGGCGAGTGAGAAGCGGGCCTTTTGCTGCCGAAGATAGTGTTATGCTTGCCCGTCTCGCCGAAGACCCCTATCGCTACCTAATCCCGATAGATAAGTTGCTCGCAGCTTTTCCGCGCGTAGACCTATGCTTACCTACAGCCAAACAATTTGTGCATGGTCAACGCCTAGCCGTGGTTCATGGGGATGTCGTGGAATGCCCAGTCTATTGTGGACCACTGTTTATAGGTCTGGGAAAAGTAGCAGCGGGAATATTGTCCCCGACCAAGGTCATGGTGCAGGAGGTAGAACTGCTTTGTTGATATCAGCATTAGATCAGTCCATGAAAATTGGCGCTGTCTGCCTAGGAACCTTTGACGGCGTCCATCTTGGGCATCAAGCTATCTTTAAGAAGACCTGTGAGGTGGCTAGACAAAGACAGGGTTTGTCAGTAGTCTTCACTTTTTATCCCCACCCGGGGGCTATGGTAGGCAGGAACCAAGTCGGTTCTATCACTACGAGGCAGCAGAGAGCCCGTTTAATCGCCGAGTGTGGCCTGGATTTGCTCATTGAGCATCCCTTTACAGCGGAGTTTGCTTCCTTAAGTCCTGAGCAGTTTGTGCACGAAGTGCTCCTTAGGTCCTTTCCTAAAGCTACAGTTGTGGCGGGGTTTAACTACAGATTTGGACATGCGGCACAAGGAAATGTAGAGATCTTGCGAACGCTCGGGGAGAGACATTCTTTTAGCGTGGTGGAAGTGCCACCGGTTTTTGTCGACGGGGCCATAGTCAGCAGTACGCGAGTCAGGCAGGACATCCTAGCGGGTAATTTTGCCAGCATCACCGCTTGTCTCGGCAGGGTCTTTGCTTTGCAGGGTGCAGTGGGCACAGGCGATGGTCGCGGACGCACACTCGGTTTCCCTACCGCTAATGTGCATTTTCTACCTGAACAAGTACTACCACCTTCCGGGGTTTATGCCGTTTTCTCGCGTGAATTGGGCTACGGAGTCGCTAATTTGGGTAAGCGCCCCACCTTTCCCCAAGCTAGCACTACCTTGGAAGTGCACTTCTTCTCTCCCACGCCCGATCTCTATGGGCAAGAACTAGAAGTAGAGCTCCTCCACTACTTGCGGCCCGAAAGCCGCTTTGCAGATCAGGAGTCGTTGCGCCTGCAAATTGCTAAAGACATCGCCGACGCCTCTGTCTATACCTTGCACCAGAGAACCTAAAGTGCTAGAATAAAACGTAGCCTTTGGCTGGGTTTTCCGACTCCTCCGCCGGATTACGTGGCCAGGGGAGAATATTATGAGGAGGTGAAGTATATGAGCATCAACCAAGAACAAAAACGCGGCATCATCGATCAGTATCGCCTTCATGAGTCCGACACAGGTTCGGCTGAAGTGCAGATTGCGATTTTGACGAACCGCATTACTGAGTTAACAACTCATTTGAAGATGCACTCCAAAGACCATCACTCAAGGCGTGGTTTGTACAAAATGGTTGGACAACGCCGTCGCCTATTGAATTATCTGCAGGCCAAGGATGTGGAACGTTTCCGCGCCATTAAGGAGCAGCTAGGAATACGCTAAAGAGCAAAGCGGGGTCGCCCGCTTTTCTTTTTAGTTCGATTTGGCATACTAAGCTAAAGGAGGTAGAGCATGAACCAGTACTCCATATCCATCGCAGGACGAACTATGACCTTAGAGACAGGTCGCTTGGCTAAACAGGCCAACGGCGCCGTATTAGTGAACTACGGCCATACCTCTGTGTTGGTGACAGCCACCATGTCCCGTTCACCGCGAGAGGGCATTGACTTCTTCCCCCTACTAGTGGATTACGAAGAGCGCCTCTATGCTGTGGGTAGAATACCCGGTGGTTTCTTGCGTCGGGAAGGGCGTCCTGGCGAGAAGGCAACTTTGGCGGCCAGACTTATTGATCGCCCGCTGCGTCCTCTTTTTCCGGAGGGTTTTCGCAATGACGTGCAAGTCGTTGCCACAGTTCTGTCAGTTGACCAGAATAACCCCCCCGAAATTGCCGCCATGGTTGGCGCATCCGCCGCACTGTCCATCTCCAACATTCCCTTTTCCGGACCAATTGCCGGAGTGATTGTCGGCTTGGTCGACGGGCAGTACATAATCAACCCCACTATCGAACAATCCAGTAAAAGTCTGATCCACTTGGTGGTCGCGGGCACAAAAGACGCTATCATGATGGTCGAAGCTGGCGCTCTGGAAGTTAGCGAAGCGCAGATGATAGAAGCTATCATGGCCGGACATGAGGAAATTAAGCGCATCATCGCCCTTATCGAGACCATGCAAGAAGCGCACGGCGTACCCAAATTGTCCGTTTCCCTGTTTGAAGTGCCAGAGGCACTTCGTGTAGCTGTGGAAGATTATGCTGCTCTTCCCCTCGAGCAGGCCGTCATGGTTGCCGATAAACTGTCCCGCGAGGACGCGATTGCCGCAGTTATGAGCGAAGCCAAACTCAAATTCAGCGAGCTTTTTCCTGGTCAAGGAAAACTCGTCAGCGAGGTTCTGCACGATATAGTGAAGAATATTGTGCGCGAACGCATTCTCGCTTATGCCGAGAGACCAGATGGTAGGAAACCGCGCGAAATTCGTCTGATAACATGCGAAGTCGGTGTCCTGCCGCGCACTCACGGCTCTGGCTTGTTCACACGCGGTCAGACGCAGGTTCTCTCTGTTGTCACCCTCGGCACTAGAGGGGATATACAGATTATTGATGACCTTGGCCTTGATGAGTCGAAGAGGTACTTGCATCACTACAATTTCCCTGCCTACAGTGTTGGTGAAGTGCGCCCACAGCGCGGCACCTCGCGGCGGGACATTGGGCATGGCGCCTTGGCAGAGCGCGCGCTCCTGCCGATGATACCTTCTGAAGAAGAGTTCCCCTACACTATTCGCGTGGTCAGCGAGGTTTTAGAATCTAACGGTTCCACTTCGCAGGCGAGCGTTTGCGGCAGCACCTTGGCGCTCATGGAGGCTGGTGTGCCTATTAAGGCGCCTGTGGCTGGTATCGCCATGGGTCTTATCACCGATGGGCAGCGTCATGTAGTTCTTTCTGATATTCAAGGGATGGAAGACCATCTCGGCGATATGGATTTCAAGGTGGCCGGCACAGCCAAGGGCATCACCGCGCTGCAAATGGACGTGAAGGTGGCGGGCTTAGACAAAGACATTCTCACCGAATCTTTGGCCGAGGCACATACTGGCCGTATGCATATCCTGCACAAGATGCAAGAGACCATTAAAGAACCACGCCCAGATCTCTCCGCTTTTGCCCCACGCATGTTGACCATTTCCATACCGGTAGACAAGATCAAAGATGTCATTGGCCCCGGTGGCAAAATGATTAACAAAATCATTGCTGAGACGAATGTCAAAATCGATATTGAAGATGATGGTAGGGTTTTTATCGCTGCGGTTGATGCGGCACAAGGCATGAAAGCCAGGAGAATCATCGAAGATTTGACGCGCGAAATGGGCATTGGCGAGATTTACAATGGTCGTGTAACCCGCGTAGAAAAGTACGGCGCTTTTGTCGAGCTTATGCCTGGAAAAGAAGCCTTAGTCCACATTTCACAACTCTCGCACGGTCGGGTCGCGAGAACGGAAGACGTGGTCAACATTGGCGATGAAATACAGGTCAAAGTCATTGGCGTAGACCGTCAGGGACGCATTGATGCCTCACGAAAAGAGCTGTTATCGCCACAATCTAATGGTGGACCGCAAGGACAAGCCTAGGGATATGGGAGCGTTGCCCTGGCAATGCTCTTTATTTTTTTGGCGCCACCCACATATACATTAGAGTATAGAGTGGGGAGGGTTGCCGGTGAAAAACAAAGTAACCCTAGTTGTTGTGGTGCTGCTTTGTGCGCTCTTGCTCCAAGCCCTTCGGCCTAGCACAGCCATTCCTGTGGCCCGGGTAGCCAAAGGAGTGACTTTAGCGGGCATGGAGATTGCGGGCTGGACTGAAATGGAGCTAGAAGCGCACTTAGAGAGCGTTCAGCCACAGCTTTTTAGCGCGCCAGTTGAGCCAAGTTATGACAAGGTACAGCGCGGGGTCATCCCAGGGCTGGCTGGCCGCGAGCTAGATATCGCCGCCACTCTAGCGCACTGCCTAGGGGCCTTGCCGCAAACCAGTTGTGACTATGTTTTTCGCCCGGTCCTGCCTAGCGAGCCTTCGCTCGAGCTACCTATTTTTCAGGGCAACCCAGACAAAAGAAAGATTGCTTTCGTCATCAATGTAGCCTGGGGAAATGAAGAACTGAGCGAAATTCTCGATATTTTGGATTACTACAAGCTGCAGAAGACATTTTTCTTGGTCGGGCGTTGGGTCAGTAAATACCCTGAATTAGTTAGGGAAGTATATAGGCGTGGACACGAACTAGCAAACCATGCTTACTCTGACCTGCACTTGTCGCAGCAGAGCAGCGAAAAGATCAAGGACGAAATTTTGCGCACGACGGCAGCCATCGTCGCGGCCGTAGGGCCACTAGAAATTCGCTTCTTCAGCCCGTCCTACAATGATTTCGACCAGGAAGTCATACAAGCCGCAGCGGCACTCGGGTATCAGACGGTGCTCTGCAGCTTGGACACTGCGGATTGGATGCGCCAAGGGGCAGACCAAATCGTTCGGCGCATCGTGCCGCGAGCCCACAATGGCGCTATCGTCTTAATGCATCCCGCTAGGGATACCCCGCGCGCACTGCGTATCATGATTCCTCTGCTTAAGCAGAAGGGTTTTGCCTTGGTGACCCTAGGTGAGCTGCTTTCGCCTCTACCCTAGTAGATGTGCTTGGAAGTGTTTGGAAAAATAGAATGAATGGCTTGAATAGAGGGATTTTGATGGAGATCAGCAAGAACAAAGCAGGCATAGTTGTGGCGAGCGAACACATTCCCCATGTTGACACTGTGGCCCTCGGATTTTGGGTGCGCTGTGGTACCCTCTACGAGGGAGAGTCTGAGCAGGGTTTGTCGCATTTTTTAGAGCACTTGTTTTTTAAAGGAAGCCAGGAGCGTAGCGCGCGTGACATCGTGGAGGCCATTGATAACGTGGGTGGCGAGCTCAATGCCTACACTACCAAGGAATATACTTGTTTCTATGTTAAAGTGCTCAAGGAGCATTTGGGCTTAGCGGTAGATGTACTTAGCAATATGTTAAGCGCACCTAAGCTCTCGGTTAGCGACGTGGAAAAAGAGAAACAGATTGTACTTGAAGAGATAGCTCTTTACGAGGACACGCCTGACGAACTCATTCACGACTACTTGGCAACCACGATATGGCCGCATCATCCCCTGGGTCTGCCGATTTTAGGCAACAAGGAAAGTATCATGGCCCTCAATCGTGAGAAATGTTGGGATTTCTATCGGAGGCATTACCAGCCGCGCAACATTGTTATCACGGCAGCCGGAAATCTTCTTCATCAACAGCTCGTAGAACTAGTGGAAGAAAAACTCAAACTCGATGGTGAGCAGGGTGGCGACGCTTCTCCCGCCACGGCTACCGCCTACTCAGAGCGCTCCTGCTTTGTTGATAAGCCTACCGAACAATTGCACATTTGCTTGGGGTTTCCGGGCCTAGCCTGGCAACACGAGGACATCTACACCTTGAGCATGCTAAACAACATCTTGGGAGCAGGCATGTCTTCGCGCCTTTTTCAGCTCGTTAGGGAAGAGATGGGGCTAGCCTACAATATTTATTCCTACAGTGCGTCTTTTGTAGAGAATGGATATTACGGCATCTATGCCGGACTCTCGCCGCGCAATGCCGAACAACTCGTTACGGCAATTGGCGGTGAGCTTAAGGCCATGAAAAATGGCCTTGTCAGTGCCGCCGAGCTAGCGCGAGCGCGTGAACAGGTTAAAGGCGCCATAGTCATGGGGCTAGAGAGCACGGCAAATCGCATGAGTCGTATGGGGCGCGGGCTCCTCTTGGTAGGGGAGGTTACCCCGACTTTAGAAATCGTCAACAAGATTGAGGCCGTTACTCCCGATGACATCCAAAGATTGGCAGAGCGTTTACTCAAGATGGGTAGCAGTACTATCTGTGCCTTAGGACCAACCAAGGATCTACCTGATCTCAGTGCCACACTTCACGCTGCCTTCTAAGCACAGTCATCTCATCATAGACATAGATGAGGTGAAGGAAGTGAAGTTCAGTGAGCTAGCCGGAAAAGAGATCATCAACACCTTTGATGGCTCCAGACTAGGGCTCCTAGGAGACAGCGACCTAGTTATCAATGGGCGCACGGGTAAAATATTGTCTCTAGTGGTCTGCAAGCGTGGTCTTTTCGGCCTCGCTAGAGGGCAGAATGAGAGCATTCTCTCGTGGACAGCAGTCAAGAAAATAGGCCAAGACATGATTATTATTGACATGGGCAAACGAAGTCTCTGAGCTACTTGCAGAGACTCTTTTTTTTCACCCCTACAGCCCGCAGCACATATAGTGATGTTGAAGTAGCTGTAGAGGAGGATGAATGTGGCTACCACTCTAGCCGGTCTCTGCATTGCCCTGGTAGGCGGTGATTTGCGAGTCGAGCATTGCCTCCAAGGTCTCATCTCCCAAGGGGCCAGGTTGTATGGAGTAGGTCTCGAGAAGCTACCGCCCACCCTAGACATGGTGCATTGTAGCCTAGAGCGGGCGGTGCACGAGTGCCACGCCCTAGTGCTGCCCATGCAAGGCTGTGATGAAGACGGCTCTGTGAAAAGCAGTTTCTGTAATGAGCCCCTGTCGCTAGTCGGTGAGTATCAGGCACGAGGTCTCTTGGTCTTAACGGGGGTAGCCGGGCCTACATTGCGTTTACTGGCTGCTGATTACGGCTGGAACTTAGTCGAAATTGGTGAAGATGATGAACTAGCCTACCTCAATGCGGTTCCGACAGCTGAAGGAGCTGTGCGCCTAGCGCAAGAGTTAGCGCAGAAGACGATTCATCATAGCAAGGCGCTAGTCATAGGCTTTGGGAGGTGTGGGACGATTCTAGCACACCTTTTGCGCAACATGGGCGCCGAGACTTATGTCTATGCAAGACAAAACGGCGATTTGGCACGAGCTATTGCGCTTGGGTTCATAAAGGTTTCTCAAGTGGAACTGGTTGAGACGTTCTCGCGCATGGACCTAGTTTTTAACACGGTACCTGCCGTCATAGTGGGTCGCGAGCTGCTCTTGGTCTCACAGCCCAAAGTGATCGTCATCGATATTGCCTCTAGGCCCGGGGGGGTTGACTACAGCGTGGCTAAGGAGCTAAAGCGTGTCGCGGTGCTAGCCCCAGGACTACCCGGTAAATGTGTGCCGGAGACCGCAGGGCGAATTCTCGGCGCCGTGCTGCCTCGACTCATAGTGGAAAACATGGCGAAGGAGAGGTAAAATGATAGCTAAGCGTATTGGTTTCGCTTTGACGGCGTCCTACTGCACCTTTTCGTCTGTACTACCTGAAATACGGGAGCTCACCGCTCGTGGCGCCCAAGTAATCCCCATTATGAGCGAAAATGCAGCCACCTCCGACACTAAGTTTGGTCAAGCTGCCATGTGGAAGGAGAAAATACTAGAAGTCTCTCGGGCGCATGCTATAATCGAAACTATTGTGCAAGCAGAACCTATCGGCCCAGGTAAACTGCTAGATCTTTTAGTGGTTGCCCCTTGCACCGGCAACTCGCTTGGTAAAATAGCTAATGCCATCACCGATAGTGTAGTGACGATGGCCGTTAAGGCGCACTTACGCAATATGAGGCCCGTGCTAATCGCGGTATCAACCAATGATGGCTTAGGCCTCAATGCCGTCAATATAGGCAAACTCCTAAATAGCAAAAACGTGTTTTTCGTTCCGTTCTCACAGGATAACCCCGAGTTCAAACAGAATTCCCTAGTAGCGCATATGAACCTCATACCAGATGCGGTAGAACATGCTTTGCGTGGTCTGCAGCTCTCCCCGGTGCTCCGCGGCACATAGTTTACTCGCTTCGGCCATGAAGATTGGAGGTCATTATGGGCATTATAGTACAGAAGTTTGGCGGTACCTCAGTTGCCACAGCAGAGTTGCGGCAGAAAGTTATCCAGAAGGTCGTAGAGGGCAGGGCCCTCTACGACGTCGTCGTGGTGGTATCGGCCATGGGTCGCAAGGGGGACCCCTATGCGACAGACACTCTTATCGGCCTGCTGCAGCAAGCAGGTGTCCCCGATAAGCACGATTTAGACATCATGATGGCTTGTGGTGAACTGATGTCGGCCGCTCTAGTGGCGACTAGCTTGCGACAGGCCAGAATAAAGGCTGTAGCTTTGGCCGGCTGGCAGGCCGGCATTGTTACTGATGCGACCTTTGGCGACGCACGCATTATTACGGTCAAAGCTGACTACTTGAGAAGTCTCATTGCCCAGGGTATAGTGCCAGTTGTGGCAGGCTTTCAGGGCGCTAGTGACAATGGTGATATCACGACGCTCGGCAGGGGTGGTAGTGATACTTCTGCCGCGGCCATAGGCGTGGCCTTAGGCGCGAGTGCCATTGAGATTTACACAGATGTCGACGGCATAATGACGGCCGACCCACGTGTGGTGCGTGACGCGCGCGTCATCAACACCCTAGACTACTCTGAGGTCTTTAACATGGCCTCGCAAGGTTCTAAGGTCATTCATCCGCGAGCCGTAGAACTGGCCATGCAGCGCAACATACCCCTCATCATTAAGAGCACGCTGAGTGAGGCGGCGGGTACGGTCATTGCTAACAACGTTCTCTTTGAAAGAAAGATTGGCAGAGCGGTAACTGCAGTCGCGCATTTGCCCGGGGTATCACAGGTGACTATCACGACTCCGAGCGATGATAGTACCTTGGAATATGAGATCTTTCGACGTTTAGCTCTAGCGGTGGTCAGTGTGGACTTAATAAACGTGAGCCCCGCGGAAAAGAAATTCATCGTGCAGTCCGAGGCCGTGGAGAAGGTGCAAGACGCCTTGCGCGATCTACCTGTGGTAGTTAACCATAGAGCGGGTTGCGCTAAGGTGAGCGTCATCGGTACAGGTATGCGCGGCATACCTGGGGTCATGGCCAAGGTGGTAGCCGCCATGCGCGAAGCTGCGGTGCGCATTTTGCAAACGAGCGACTCCTACTTGACTATCTCCGTTCTTATCGACGAGAAGGACATGGAAAGAGCTGTGCAGGCTTTGCATCACCAATTTGAACTTAACATCGAGTAGAGTAGGGGGGGGTAAAGTCATGAATTTTGGTCGACTGATGACCGCGATGATTACGCCTTTTGGTGAGGATGGCCAAATTAGTGCCGAGGCCGTTGGGGTGGTCGTAGAACATCTGGTGCAGACTAAGACGGACACTATTGTCGTGTCTGGCACGACAGGGGAATCGCCCACACTTAGTCAGGATGAAAAGACTTTTCTCTTACAGACCGTAAAGAAGATGGCTCGCGGCCGCGTAAAGGTACTTATGGGCACGGGTACCAATGACACCAAGGAGACTATCGCCAATTCGCGCCGGGCCATACAACATGGGGCGGATGGCATCATGCTCGTGACTCCCTACTACAACAAGCCACCTCAAGACAGTCTCTACCAGCACTTTCTCGCAGTGGCGAAAAGCGTAGATGTACCGGTGCTCCTCTACAATGTGCCGGGGCGCACCGGTTGCAATATGCTGCCGGCCACGGTGGCGAAGTTATCGCAGGTAGAGGCCTTCATTGGTGTGAAAGAAGCTAGTGGCAGCTTAGACCAAGTCAGCGAGATCGCCCGCTCGGTGCGAGAGGGTTTTCTTATTTATTCGGGTGACGACTCTCTCACTTTACCCATGCTCTCTGTCGGAGCGGTAGGGGTGGTAAGCGTGTCCTCCCATATTGTGGGCAGCGAGATGAAGGACATGATAGAGGCCTTTTTCGCTGGTAGAGTTGATGCTGCCTGCAAAACGCATCTCCATCTCTTGCCCTTGTTCAAGGCACTCTTTACTACGACTAGCCCCATTCCCCTAAAGTGGGCCCTAAACCGCCTCTGTTATCCGGCGGGTGAGGTTCGGCCGCCCCTCTACGATATGTCGGTAGCGGACAAGGCTTTAGTGGAAGAGTCCTTACGATTAGTTGGTAAACTTTAGCATGGTATTTTCTCCGCTCGAATAGCCACACTATCAATGAGTCGACGTGGGGTGCCTGTCGACTAAGAAAAGAACGGAGAAAGAGCTGTGCGTCAAGAACAAGAAGAAGTAAAACCCGCTGTTCCACCTCCCTCTACATCCCTACAAGAGTTTGGTCAACTGCGTCTACCATCAACCGAGAGTAGTCTTCACGTCATGACCATTGTGGGACAGATAGAGGGGCATATGATTCTGCCACCTCAGAACAAGACGACGAAGTACGAGCATATCATTCCACAACTAGTGGCCATCGAGCAAAACCCAAAAATCTTGGGGCTCCTGGTCATTCTTAATACCGTGGGGGGAGATGTCGAAGCCGGCCTGGCCATAGCAGAAATGCTGGCCACCATGTCTAAACCAACAGTGTCTCTAGTCTTAGGGGGTGGGCATTCCATCGGCGTGCCCATTGCCGTGGCGGCAGGACATTCATTCATCGCTGAAACGGCGACCATGACCATTCACCCCATTCGTTTGACTGGGATGGTCATCGGAGTACCACAGACATTTGAGTACTTAGAGAAAATGCAAGAGAGAGTAGTACGCTTTGTGGTGAATAATAGCGGCATCAGCACTGAGAGATTTCGTGAACTGATGTTTAGGACGGGGGAGTTAGCCAGAGATATTGGTACGGTGATTGTAGGAAAAGAAGCCGTACAAGAAGGGCTCATTGATGATGTGGGTGGCCTGGCACAGGCCCTTAGCAAGCTGCGCCAGATGTGTCATATAGGTGCAGAATGATCTACTCCATAGTTCCACCAGAAGTAATTTTTGCCGAGAACATAGCGCTTAAGTATCCTGAAGAAGTTGTTTACTTGGGCAAGAGAGTCTTGGTACAGCCGATGGATGATAGGACCTGCCAAATTATACAGTTACTCAGTAGTAGTCCTAGCGATTTTTTGTTACCGGCCTTTTCGCCCGGCAACATCATTACCCTCCACACGTAGTAGTAGTAGTAGTAGTAATATGGAATAGGGCTGCCCTATGGAATTGGGTAGTCCCTTTTCTTTGCCGCAGCGAAGGGCCCCTCGTTGTGGTATAATCCATGTAGCGAAAGGGGAGGTTTTTTTGTCTCTGGGGGCTGTTATACTCTTGGCTATTGTGCAGGGACTGACCGAGTTCTTGCCTATTTCTAGTTCCGGCCACTTAGTTCTCGCCCAGTACTTGCTAGGGGTAGAGTCGCCGGGAGTATCTCTTGAGGTGGCCCTCCATATTGGCACCCTCATTTCGGTGGTCATCGTTTTCTGGGACGATATTTTTGGCTTGCTGCGTGCGGTAGTTAGTATCGTACTAGACCCCTACAATAGGCGGAGTCCCGCGACTGCAGCGTATCGGCGCTTACTTTTTCTCTTGGTCGTCGGCAGTGTGCCTACCGGCCTCTTGGGGGTTCTCTTTGCTGACACTTTTGAGCTTTTGTTTGCTAGCCCACGTTTTATCGGCTACGCCTTGCTAGTAACGGGCATTATTCTTGTCATAGGCACTATGAAGCAGGGAAAAAGAGAGATGCGGGACATTGGTCCTGTCGATGCTCTCTGGGTGGGACTAGCGCAAGGGCTGGCCATCACCCCTGGTATTTCGCGTTCTGGCACAACTATCGCCGCAGGTCTCTTTAGGAATTTCGATAGGGATACGGCGACTCGTCTTTCATTCTTGCTGTCCTTACCAGCAGTGTTGGGAGCAGCTCTGCTTAAAACGCCCGAGCTCTTAAACGATTACGCCACGCATCCTCTTTCTCATGTGCTGCTTGGCATTGCGGTGTCGGCCCTTGTTGGCGTAGTGGCCATTAGGTACTTAGTGGCCCTGCTCAAGCGCGGCAAATTGCAGTATTTTGCCTACTATGTGTGGGCAGTAGGTGTTTTGACGATAATTTTTGTCCAGTAAGAGGGTGGGGAGTTGAAAACTGTGCCAAGGCGCAACATAAAGAAGACATCGTCTGCCAAAACGGGTCTGTCAAACGAAATTCTCGCTGTTCTTATGATCATTGTGGCCGCGTTCTTGGCACTGAGTTTGCTTGCGACCGATCTCACCGGTCATGTCGGCAGGTTCGCGAGCGTCATACTTGTGGGCTTGCTGGGCAGAGTGGGGGCAGTGGTAACCATGATCTGCGCCATGCTAACTGGGGTGCTGGCCTTAGCGGGAAGAAAGAAAGCCACGCGCAGAATTCACTGGTTTATGGTGCTAGTTGTCGCCGCCGTACTCTTGGCCAGTGCCCTCGCGGTTCCCGCGATTAGGCGCGATTTGCCCTATAGTTACAATACTCCTGGCGGTGGAGGCATAGTGGGAGGCTTTCTCGGCAACTTGATGGTTAGCTTAGTGGGTGAAATTGGCGCCTGGGTGGTAGTCGTCACGGCGGTGCTGCTAGGTCTCTTGTGGGTTACGGGAGTATCCTTAGTGGCAGTAGTGCGGCGCCTACTAGGCTCCCTGCAAGGAGCGCTGTCCTTGGCACGAAAACAGCGGCGACCCGCTGTGGCCACTAAGACTGTCGCCCTACCACCATCCCCCGAGGGGTGGTCAGATATCACGGAAAACGAACATATCCCTGAGCCCACGCCGCTGCCGAAACCGCAGCCCGTGGTGCTAGAGGAGCTGCCCGCAGGCAAGATAGAGCAACTAAAATTGCCCCTCTCGGATTACCAGCTACCAGACCTTGACCTTCTCAACCGCGCCCTACGCACCAGTGTGGTACGTGGCAGCCGAGAAGAAAAAGACAATATTCGCACCCTAGAAGAAACGCTCGCTAATTTTGGCGTGAGGGCTAAAGTCGTTGAAGTCACCAGAGGGCCTACCTGTACCCGTTACGAAATGCACTTATCTCCGGGCACGAAGGTTAGCAAAGTTACAGGCCTTAGCAATGACTTGGCCATGAGCTTGGCCAGTGAGGGCGTGCGGATAGAGGCTCCCATCCCCGGCAAAGCGGCGATTGGCATCGAAGTTCCTAACAAGGCCAGGGGCTCCGTCTTCTTGCGCGATGTGGTGGAGAGCACCGAGTTTAATGCCAGCACATCACCCTTGACAGTAGCTTTGGGCAAAGATATAGAGGGCACGACGATTATCGCCGACCTGACTCAGATGCCACATTTGCTGATTGCTGGTGCTACGGGTGCAGGCAAGAGTGTGTGTATAAATACTATTATTTCTAGCGTATTGTACAAGGCGAAGCCAAGCGAAGTTAAGATGATGCTGATAGACCCTAAAGTAGTGGAATTATCGCTCTACAACGGTATACCTCATCTTATTGCGCCCGTATTAAATCACCCTAAGAAAGCAGCCCATGCCCTGAAGTGGGCCACAGGAGAAATGGAAAAGAGGTACGCTCTCTTCGCGAAGGCTGGCGTGCGCGACATTGCGCGATACAACGAGAGGGCTCTCGAGCGAAACCTCGACCACATGCCCTACTTACTCATCGTCATCGATGAGCTGGCCGATTTGATGATGGTGGCGAGGGCGGATGTAGAAGATGCCATTTGTCGTCTCGCGCAAATGGCGAGGGCCGCCGGGATGCACCTGGTCATTGGTACACAGCGGCCCTCTACGGACGTGATCACCGGTCTTATCAAGGCCAATATCCCCTCCCGACTTTCCTTCACGGTATCATCTGCCACCGACTCCCGTGTAATTCTCGATATGTCAGGCGCCGAGAAATTGCTTGGCCGAGGAGATATGCTCTACCTCCCTGTGGGGCAGAGCAAGGCCAAGAGAGTGCAAGGAGCTTTTGTATCGAATCGTGAAATTGAAAAAATCGTAGACCATGTCTCAGCCCAGGCTGAAGCCGTGTATGCACCCGGGCTCGCTGCTCTTGACGATGTCGATAACAGCGTTCCAGAAGGCGACAGCGAGCAAGACGATCGTTTTCTAGATGCGGTGCGCGTCATTGTCGAAACCGGGCAAGCCTCGGTGTCCATGTTGCAGAGGCGCATGCGGCTCGGCTATACTAGGGCCGCGCGTATTGTAGACCAGATGGAAGAGGCGGGTATCGTAGGCCCAAGCGACGGTAGCCGACCGCGCCAGATCAACAAAAGCCACGCTCTGGTAAAGCAACTGCTTGACAACAACAAAGGGTGATGTGCGAGCATAAGGGGGGAGACAAGTGCAGGGGATCGGTAAAGCCTTGCGTCAGGCCAGAGAGGCAGAAGGCCTCTCGGTGGCAGAAATGTACCGGCGTACTCACATTAGAGAGTGGATCGTGGAGGCCATTGAGGCCGAGAATTATGCGGCGATTCCAGGTGGGCCTGCCTACCTTAGAGGCTTTGTCCGCCGTCTGTGTGTGGAGCTTAATCTCGACCTTTTAGAGTTGTCTCAAGGGGTGGAACTAGAGGGGCGTGAAAATAGGCCGCCCTTAACACAAACTACGCCAGGGCGGCAGCTCAATCGGGCTTCCTTAGCAGGAGTGGTACTGATGTGCTGTGCGTTCTCTTTGGCGGCCCTGTACTGGTTTTTTGGCTTGCCCAATACACCAAAGCCCCCTGTAGCCAATTTGCCCCCCGTAGATCCTCCCCAGGTCGTGACACCCATAACCCCACCCACCCCTCCTCTAGTCGAGCAGCCTACCTTTGTTTTTGCGGGGGTGCTAGAGGGACGACATGTATTTGTCGTCAAAGAGTGGCCAGTGCAGCTTAAGGTTGCCGTGCGCGAAGAACAGTGCTGGGTCATGGTAGAAGTCGATGGCGCAGGCGGTAGATCGGCCATGCTACAGGCTGGGGAATCAAGGGAGTTTACCGCCAATCTGTCTCTCCGCCTTCGTCTAGGGCGAGCCCGCGTAGCAGATATTATAGTCAATGGGCATTCCTTGCCTGGGCAGACGGGCGATGTGATGGATTTCACTTTTACGAAAGCAGGCCCATAAGGGGTCTTTTTTTTGGAGGTAGTATGGAAAAAATGTCACTGGCAAAACATCCCCTACCCATGACGCGGGCGGAGATGGCCATGCGCGGCTGGAACGAGCTTGACTTTCTCCTGATTACGGGGGACGCCTATGTCGATCACCCTAGTTTTGGTGTTGCGCTCATTGGCAGGCTACTCGAGGATGCCGGCTACAGGGTGGGTATTATCGCCCAGCCTAATTGGCGCGACATAAATTCTTTCCAAGTGCTGGGCACACCAGCCTTAGCAACCCTGGTGACGGCTGGCAATTTAGACTCTATGGTAGCGAATTACACAGTCGCCGGCAAGCCTAGGCGGGAAGATGATTTTTCACCTGGTGGCCGAGGAGGCAATCGCCCGGACCGGGCGGTAGTAGTTTATGCTAACAGGGCGCGCGAGGCGCACCCTGGGGTTCCCGTTGTCATGGGAGGAATAGAAGCCTCGCTAAGGCGGCTAGTTCACTATGATTTTTGGTCAGACAAGATTAGGCGCTCTGTCTTGTTCGATAGTAAGGCCGACCTGCTGCTTTATGGCATGAGTGAGTTTTCCTTACTAGAAGTTGCGGAGAGGCTCCGTTTTGGCAAAACGCACTTTGCCGATATCCCAGGAGTGTGCTATATTGTTTCACATGTGCCGCAAAGCGCCGTGCTCTTACCTAGTTACGAAGAGATCTGTCAAAACAAAGAGCGTTTTGCGGAGGCATTTCGCCTAGCCCATAATGAGCAAAATCCGTACACAGGGCGCATGCTCTGCCAAGGACATGGTGAGACAATGCTCTGTGTTAATCCACCACCGCTACCGCTCAGTACGGCGATGATGGACAAGGTTTACAGCCTGCCCTTTACGCGACAAGTGCATCCCCGGTATGCGAACGAAGGTGGTGTAAAATCGCTCGAGGAAGTGGAGTTTAGCATAACCAGCCATAGGGGCTGTTTCGGCAGTTGCTCCTTTTGCGCTTTAACAGCGCATCAAGGGCGCAAAGTGCAGCGCCGTAGTAAGGCCTCGCTGCTCGCGGAAGCTAGGCTCCTAACTACATTGCCAAACTTCAAAGGGTATATTCACGACATTGGTGGTCCTACCGCTAACTTTCATAATGCCGCCTGTGACAAACAAGAAGCGGAGGGCGGTTGCCGCGATAAGGAGTGCTTGTCGCCCCTGCCCTGTAAAAGGCTCAAGGCGAACCACAGCGATTACTTAGAGGTACTGCGCGAAGTGCGGGCACTACCTGGCGTAAAAAAAGTATTTGTGCGCTCAGGAGTCCGTTTTGACTATGTCGTCTTAGATGCCGACGACACTTTTTTGGCAGAGTTATGCCAGCACCATGTCTCAGGGCAACTCAAAATTGCCCCTGAACACATTTCGCCCCGTGTTTTGCGCCTCATGGGAAAACCAGCGCGGCACGTCTATGAAGAATTCTCGGCCCGTTTCCACCGCTTTAATGAGAAGCTGCAGCGAGAGCAGTACTTGGTGCCCTACTTTATGTCTAGCCATCCTGGTAGCACCCTAGAAGATGCCGTTCTTCTGGCCGAGTATCTAAGAGACAACAATATTCGCCCCCAGCAGGTGCAGGATTTTATTCCTACTCCAGGCTCTATGTCCACGTGCATGTACTACACCGGACGGCATCCTTTGACGGGCGAAAAGGTGTATGTGCCGCGCACCAGTCAGGAAAAGAGATTGCAGCGCGCCCTGCTACAGTACTTTTTACCGAAAAATTATGCCTTAGTGCGCGAAGCGCTCAGACTTATAGGTCGCGAAGACTTGATAGGGCATGGTAAGAAGGCTCTCGTTCCACCAGATCAAGTTGTACCGCATAGAACAAAAAAACGCTAGATGCACTAAAAAATATGGGAGTGGACGAAATGCGGATCGGTTTTGTTAGCCTCGGTTGCACCAAGAATCAAACTGACAGTGAGCTTATGCAGGGCCTCCTTACGGCGGGCGGGCATACTCTAGTCAGAGATGTGGCGGATGCCGAAATTATTATCGTCAATACATGTGGCTTTATCCAAGCGGCCAAAGAAGAGTCAATCCAAGCCATTTTAGCGGCAGCAGAACACAAAAAAGCGCTGTGCCGCAAGCTTATTGTCGCCGGGTGTCTTTCCCAAC
Source organism: Bacillota bacterium (assembly GCA_018333655.1). Taxonomy (NCBI): domain Bacteria; kingdom Bacillati; phylum Bacillota; species Bacillota bacterium. Next base: position 169,983 of record JAGXTJ010000023.1, read on the forward strand.
GATATGCGGAGGAACTGCTTCTTGACATACCAGAAGTAGACGGGCTTGTTGGCACGGGTAATTTCACCACTATTGGTGAGGTCGTAGCTAGAGTAGAGGCGGGGGAGCGCGTCTTAGCAGTCGGTGGTGCTGATTACGACTACGAGGAAAGCATTGAACGCACTACCACTCACACCTATTCTGCTTATGTAAAAATAGCTGAGGGCTGTAGCAACTGGTGTTCCTACTGCGTTATTCCACTAGTGAGAGGTGAATATCGCAGCCGGAGCATGGAGAGTATTTTGCGCGAAGTGGCACAACTAGAAAGCAAGGGACTCAAAGAGCTTAACTTAATTGCGCAGGACACAACGCGTTATGGTATTGACCGTTACGAGCAAACAAAACTCGCCGAGCTACTCGAGAAGCTCCACGCCATACCCGGTCTTAACTGGATACGTCTCTTGTACTGCTACCCAGACTTCTTTACGGATGACTTAATTGCGGCCATTGCAGCTCTCCCTAAGGTCTGTAAGTACTTGGACATGCCCCTCCAGCATATCAACAATCGCGTCTTAAAGGCCATGCAGCGCCGAGGAACTAAGCAGGACATCATGGCTCTCTTGACAAAACTGCGCACCAACATACCGGATTTAGTTTTGCGTACTACCTTTATCGTCGGCTTTCCAGGTGAAACCGAGGATGAATTTCGCGAGCTGATGCAGTTTGTGGCCGAGATGAAATTTGACCATGTCGGTGCTTTTAAGTACTCTCGCGAGGAGGATACTGCGGCGGATGACTTAGAGGATCACATCCCTGAAGAAATCAAAGAGGCTCGCTACCGAGAACTGATGTTACTACAGCAAGAGCTTAGTCGCCAGCACAATCAGCGCTTCATCGGCACTGTGCTAACGGTATTGGTAGAGGGAGCGTGGGAAGAAGGAAATGGCGTCCTCGGGCGGGCAATGAAAGACGCCCCTGAAGTAGACGGTGTGGTCTACGTACAAGGGGCGCAGGCTGCTGCGGGTCAGTTTATACCGGTGCTCGTGCAAACTTCGTCAGAATACGATTTGTTTGGGGTGGCTTACCATGAATCTTGCTAATAAAATCACCTTAAGCAGGATCTTCCTCTTGCCGGTGTTCCTCTTTTTTATCTCAGAACAGATGCGCTACGGCCCACTTATTGCTGCGGGCATTTTTATCTTGGCCGCGGCCACTGATGGTCTGGACGGCTACGTGGCGCGCAAGAAGAAGCAGGTCACCACGCTCGGAAAACTACTGGATCCCTTAGCGGACAAATTGCTTGTTATGTCAGCGCTAGTATCCTTGGTGGAGCAGGCGGCATTGCCAGCTTGGATTGCCATTGTCATCTTAGCACGGGAATTTGCCGTCACCGGGCTTAGGGGTGTGGCTGCAGCCGAGGGGAAAATCATTGCCGCGAGCAAGTTTGCCAAACTAAAAACAGTAACCCAAATTGTCGCCATAGTGGCGGTTATGACCAACAACTACCCCTTCGCCCTTATTGGTTTCCCCTTTAAGGACATCGCCCTGGCGCTAGCGGTGCTTTTTACCGTCTTGTCAGCACTGGAATATTTTCGTGACGCGGGAACATTGCTTGAGTCTTAAGGCCGGAAGTATCTCTAGGGCAGGTCAAAGAGTAGTACCTCGGCTAGGTCGCCGTTTTCTATGCTCACTTTCGGAGCAAATGTTTTTAGCGCGTCGCCACCTAGAAGTACCTGCCCATTGACCTTGACGCTGCCCTTAATGACCTGCACATAGGCCCTTCGACCTGTATCTAGTGAATAATCAAGAGCTTCATCACCGTGCAATTTGCAGAGAAATATTTTGGCGTCTTGCTGCAAGGTAACTCCTGTTTCCGTCGCTTGGGGGGCAGCAATGAGCAGCAGTCTACCGCGAGCGTGCTCTACGTCAAGCTGCTTCTGTTCATAACTTGGCGCCACTCCACGCACATTAGGCTCTATCCATATTTGCAGAAGATGCGTATCTACGCTTCCCTGACTATGCTCACTATGGCGCATGCCGCTGCCGGCCGTAATCCTTTGCACCTCGTAAGCCCCCATGGTCGCCATATGCCCCATGGAATCTTCATGGCGCAATTGGCCGCTCAACACCAGCGTTACTATTTCCATATCGCGATGATGATGCATACCAAAGCCATGGCCTGGTTGCACGTAATCTTCGTTAATGACTCGTAGTGCTCCAAAGCCCATGTGCGCGGGATCGTAGTAATCGGCGAACGAAAAAGAATGGTATGTCTTGAGCCAACCATGATTGGCGTGTCCGCGGTCTCGGCCTAGGCGGATTGTATCGGAGAAGCTACTCTGTTCTGTCACTGTATTCATCCTCCACTCGGGTAGTTTATGTTGCTACTGCTATTGTACCATAAATTGTCTTATAGCGCACGGCGCAGCAAGGATAGAGATTATGGTATACTGGCAGTATGTTATGTAAATTAGGAGGGCTATGGATGCCTTGGCAGCGTTCTAACTGGAAGCTGATTGTGGTGGTGTCTGCTGTCTCCCTAGTCGCCCTAATCGCTATACATGTGGTATGGCAACGAATGATGTTAGAGGGCTCTCTGCTGCGGTCCCTGCGTAAAGATGCTGACGTACTGAGCGTGACTCTCGAGACTTCGAACAATAAGAGTATCGCCCTAATTGAGCTAAAAAACGTAGCTCGATTGGCTACGACAATCCGTCGTTTAGAAAGTATCAGTGAGACAGGTAGGCCACACCTTAGCGAGATTATCTGGAAGGATAACTCTAGTCCCCGTCTCGACCAGCTCTATCAGGAAATGCACTATGCCCTGTATGAAGCGCGTCTTAGCGGCGCGTTTGTACTGCTATCTACACGCGTAAATGAGGCAGTGAGTCTCGCCAGTATCGATGGCTATGTTCTTGAAGTTGATGATAACGCTTTGTACCTAGAGCTCTATGACGCGGAACACTACCTTTACCGGGTTATACCGCTACCGGTGTCGCCATGAAAAACCATGTAGAGATTGCCGCAGGCTTGTTTCTTGGCACTCTAGGGTATCTCGCCTACTTGGGGGTAGATGCTGTTTCTCTGGTCGTAGTCTTAGGTCTTGGTGCAGTGGTCTTCTACCGGCTGCTGCAGCCAGCTGGCTACGGCAGAGCACAAAACATCGACCCCAGTAAAGATGAACAACTTCTTTTTGACGACATAGGTGGTCTCACCACCGCGAAGCAAGAACTCACGGAAGCTCTCGACTTTATCCGCCTAGATCAAGACGCGGCACGCATGGGCATACGCCCGCTCAAAGGTATTCTGTTATGTGGCCCGCCAGGCACCGGCAAGACCCTGCTGGCACGGGCAGCTGCTTCTTACACAGACGCCGTTTTTCTTTCCGTAGTCGGCTCGGATTTTGTGCAAATGTACGCGGGTGTAGGTGCGGAGAGAGTTCGGCAACTATTTAGCCAAGCGCAGGAGCTGTCTAAAAAACAGGGCAAAACACGCGCCATTGTCTTCATCGATGAAATCGATGTCCTCGGCGTTAAGCGAGGTCAGCATAGCAGCCACATGGAGTATGACCAAACTCTCAACCAACTCCTTTTTGAGATGGATGGATTGACTACCACCATGCTAACTAGGATCCTAGTGATTGGTGCGACCAACAGGGCAGACTTGCTAGATGCTGCGTTGATACGTCCAGGACGGTTTGATCGGGTGGTCAAAGTTGATTTGCCAGAGAGAGAAGCTAGATGGCACATCCTCAAACTGCACACGAGAAAGAAACCGCTAGCCACATGTGTAGACTTAGAAAAGCTAGCCAACGAGACGGCGGGATTTTCTGGCGCACATCTTGAGAGCTTGGCCAACGAAGCCGCTATTCTGGCGTGGCGGGCACAGGAGACCTTACTGACCCAGAGACACTTTGAGGAGAGCATTGACAAAGTCTTGCTGGGGGCCGAGATGCCCCGCCAAGTAGCAAAGGCCGAAATGGAGCGTATTGCTATACACGAACTCGGGCATGCTTTTGTCTCTGAGGCACTGCAAAAGAGAAGCGTCTGCCATATCAGCATTCTGTCGCGGGGCTCTGCCTTAGGGTATGTACGTCAGCAACCGCAGCAAGACATGATTCTCGAAACAGAAGAGACGCTACGGGTTAAGATGGCCTTCCTCTTGGCCGGAGGTGTGGCTGAAGAAATGTTCGCGGGGAGCCGCAGTCTAGGAACGCGCAGCGACTACCACGCCGCAATGCAAGTGGCTCTGAACATGGTAGCTGCGGGGATGTCTGAGCTAGGTATTGCAGATGAGAACCTGGTCCCTAAAGCGCAATTGCATGCCGCCGTACAGAAACTGATTGCCGAGGGCGAGGGGGTCGCTAGGAGCATTTTGCACCAACACAGCACTCGGATAATGGTTGGTAAGGACATGTTGCTAAAGCAGGAGAAAATGTGTGGCGAAGAGTTGCGCATCTTATTGGCGAGCTAAGTAGGCTCGCCCTTTTGTTGTACATTTCTGTTATAGTAAACGGGAGGGGGGATCGGTGTGGTAAAGGCTGAGATTATCTCAGTAGGCACAGAACTACTACTCGGGCAAATTGTCAACACAAATGCACAGTTCCTGGCACAGCAGATGGCTGAACTTGGTTTGGCCCTCTACTTTCAAACAGTGGTCGGTGACAACGAATCGCGCCTTCAGGAGAGTTTGCACAGGGCCTTAGAGCGGGCACAAGTGGTTATCCTCACGGGTGGTTTGGGGCCAACCGAGGACGACATCACCCGCGAGGCCGTGGCGCATTACTTGGAGAGAGAGCTAGTATTCTCGCTAGAAGTAGCAGAGCGCTTAGATAGTCAATTTGCTGGCCGTGAAATGCCAGCGAACAATTTACGTCAAGCCTACCTACCCAGCGGGGGAATCATGCTGCCAAATCCCCATGGGACAGCGCCTGGTATCATGCTAGAAACGGAGCTATGCCAATTTGTTTTTCTCTTGCCCGGACCGCCCCGCGAAATGCAGGCCATGTTTAGAGACTATGTGGTGCCTCACTTACGCGCTAAGGGCCTGTTGCAGGGGCAAGTTTGTTCGTGGACGCTGCATTTTGTGGGCATTGGCGAGTCCAAAGTCGCACAGATACTCGAGGATCTGATTCGCACCCAGACAGTGCCGACTATTGCCCTCTACAGCCGCTTAGGCGAAGTAGATGTTCGTTTGACGGCCTATGCTGCGAGTGCTGCTCTAGCAGAGCTCATTATTGCTCCTGTACGCAGTCTGGTTATAGATAGGCTGAAAGAGCATTACTATGGTGAGAACGAGTGCACACTGCCGAAGGCGGTCGGCTTGGCCTTAGAAGCCGCAGCATCGAAGCTCTCTCTGGCCGAGTCTTGTACGGGGGGACTAGTGGGGCATCTTATCACGAGCGAACCGGGCTCTTCAAACTATTTTCTCGGCAGCATGGTCTGCTACTCTAATGAGGCCAAGGTAGAGGTCCTAGGAGTAAGCAGAGAGACACTGCAAAAATATGGTGCGGTGTCAGAACAGTGCGCGCGCGAAATGCTTAGTGGGGCGATGAGGCTTGGTCAGGCAACGGTGGGCCTAGCCATAACCGGCATTGCTGGTCCGGAGGGAGGTTCAGACTTAAAACCTGTGGGCACGGTCTGGCTGGCCATAGGGTGTAACTCACGCGTGCAAACTGTGAAACTCACGCTAAGGGGTGACCGCGCTGCCATCAAAGAACGCGCCGCTAGGCTGGCCTTGGGTCATCTGCTGAATATGTTGCGCCAGAGGAATTAGTTGCGAACATTTGTTCGTTAGAGTATAATTTGCACAGGGAGATTGACAGGAGGATTGGCTATGGAAAAGAAAAAGGCATTAGAAATGGCACTGCATCAGATCGAAAAACAGTTCGGCAAGGGTTCTATCATGCGCCTCGGAGGCGACCAATTGGTAGCGCTTGAGGTGATATCTACGGGTGCGCTCTCGTTAGATATTGCCCTTGGCATTGGTGGGGTGCCGCGGGGGCGAATTATCGAGGTCTTTGGCCCTGAATCGAGCGGTAAAACCACAGTAGCTCTCCATGTCATTGCCGAAGCACAAAAAAACAAGGGCGTGGCAGCTTTCATCGATGCTGAGCATGCGCTTGATGCCTCCTATGCGCGGAAGCTCGGCGTGAACATAGACGATTTGCTGGTCTCGCAACCTGATACCGGAGAGCAGGCCCTAGAGATTGCCGAAGCCTTGGTGCGCAGCGGTGCACTTGATGTTGTCGTCATCGACTCTGTTGCCGCCCTAGTTCCCCGTGCCGAAATAGAGGGTGAGATGGGTGATGCCCATGTTGGATTACAGGCACGTCTTATGTCGCAGGCCTTGCGCAAACTTGCGGGTGCCATAAGTAAGTCAAAGACTACAGCCATTTTTATCAATCAGTTGCGCGAAAAAGTAGGGGTCATGTTCGGCAGTCCCGAGACCACGCCTGGCGGTAGGGCTCTAAAATTTTATGCTTCTGTACGCCTAGACGTGAGACGGGTTGAGTCGCTCAAGGTAGGGCAGGATGTTGTCGGTAATCGCACTCGCGTAAAGGTTGTCAAGAATAAAGTCGCTCCCCCCTTTAGACAAGCTGATTTTGATATTATATACGGCGAAGGCATCTCTCGCGAAGGTTGCATCATTGATACGGCCACCGAAAGCAACATTGTGGTAAAGAGCGGGGCATGGTATTCCTACGAGGATGAGCGCTTAGGACAGGGTCGCGAAAATGCCAAGCAGTACTTGCGTGAGCACCCCGAGACAGCACAGAAAATTGAGTTGCGCATTAGAGAGAGCCTGAAGCTCGGTCAAGTCGCGCACAAAACCGACGGCGAGTCTTTTGAAGAATAGCGAAGTTTATAAAACCGCAGTGCGCATCTTAGCTAGGCGGGATTACACGCGGGCGGAACTTGGCCAAAAGTTAAGGATACGTGGCTTCTCGGCAGATTTAATCGCTGAAGCCTGCGAAACGCTGATTGAGCGGGGCTTCTTAGATGATCAGCGCGTGGCGCAGAATATGCTAAGTGCCGCACTCAGCAAAACTGACTTGGGGAGCAGACGTCTCGCTGAACAACTCTACAAGCGCCTGCTCCCGCGGGCCGTAGTAGAGGAAGTAGTGGCGAGTTTTCTTAGTCAGGCTGATGAGCTGTCTAGGGCTACGACAATGGTCGAGCGGTTCATTAGTCTCGGCCTTGAGAAGGCCGCCATCGAGCGGAAACTTTGGCAAAAAGGCCTCCCGGCGGCGGTCGTGCGGGCGGCCTTCTCAGACGTCAACCTTGACAAGAACACCGAAGAGGGCTAAAATGTTCCCAGAGAGTAGAAATTCTCTCTTTGCTAGTCGAAGTGGCCCTTAATGAGTTCCGCGTGGGATCCCCTAAGCTGGCCGAGGGTTCTCGGTCATTTTTTTGTAGTTTGTTAAAGAAAGGAGGAGAGGAATATCGAATTTTTACTGTTATTTCTTATTTTACTGGCATTACCTGCCGCAACTTACGGCGGTTATCTATACCGGAGACGAGTTGGCGAGAAAGTTATAGGCGACGCTGAGACACATGCCGCGCAGAAGATCGAAGAGGCCAAAAAACTGGCCGAAGCCAAAAAGCGCGAATCTATACTAGAAGCTAAAGACGAAGTCTACAAGTTGCGCCAGGAATTTGAGCGTGAAGTCAAGGAGCGGCGCGCTGAAATAGTGCGCACCGAGCGCCGACTCGCGCAAAAGGACGAGACCCTCGATAAGAAAATTGAGCAAATAGAGCGCAAGGATGAGCTATTGACTCGGAAAGATACAGAAGTGCAAAAGCTTAAAGACCGCGCTGCAGAGTTAGTGGACAAGCAACAGACCGAGTTAGAGAGAGTTGCTGGTTTGTCTAACGAAGAGGGCCGTCGGCTCCTTCTGGCTAATGTAGAAAGAGAAGTCCGCCACGAGGCCTCCATTTTAATCAGAGATGTGGAGCAAGAGGCGCGAGATGAGGCCGATAAGCGAGCGCGAGAAATTGTCACTTTGGCAATTCAGCGTTGCGCTGCGGACCACACTGCGGAGACCACCGTTTCGGTCGTGGCCTTGCCTAATGATGAGATGAAGGGTCGTATCATCGGTCGAGAAGGCCGAAACATTCGTGCGCTAGAAACCCTGACGGGCATTGACTTGATTATTGATGACACACCAGAGGCCGTTATCATATCGGGATTTGATCCGGTGCGCCGCGAGGTTGCTCGCATTGCCCTTGAGCGACTCATTGTCGATGGGCGCATTCACCCTGCCCGCATTGAGGAGATGGTGGAGAAGGCCCAGAAAGACGTCGAGCAACGTATTCGTGAAGAAGGCGAGAAAGCCGTCTTTGACGTAGGTGTTCACAACGTGAATCCAGAGATTGTAAAACTCTTGGGTCGCTTGCGTTATCGCACCAGTTACGGCCAGAACGTTTTGAAACATTCTCTCGAAGTGGCCCATCTTGCCGGCATCATGGCGGCGGAATTAGGTGTAGATGTGCAATTGGCCAAACGGGCTGGCTTGCTACATGATCTGGGCAAGGCTATCGATCACGAGGTCGAAGGGTCACATGTTGCCATTGGAGCCGAAATGGCTAAGAAGTATCGCGAACATCCTCAAGTTGTCAATGCTATTGCCTCCCATCATGGCGATATCGTAGCAACTTCAGTGGAGTCTGTTCTCGTAGCTGCTGCCGATGCCATTTCTGCAGCACGGCCCGGTGCACGGCGTGAGAGTCTTGAGAACTACATTAAACGCTTGCAAAAGCTAGAGGAAATCGGTTCATCTTTTGAGGGCGTGGACAAGGTCTATGCCATACAAGCTGGGCGAGAGATTCGAATCATTGTAAAGCCAGATCGCATTGACGACTTATCCGCTATCAGGGTGGCGAGGGATATCTCTAAGCGCATTGAGAATGAGTTGGAATACCCAGGTCAGATTCGGGTGACTGTCATCCGCGAGACGCGGGCTGTTGAACTAGCAAAATAGCATTCTAAAAGCCGAGCCATGCTCGGCTTTTGCTACAGGAGGACATTATGCTCAACATACTTTTCCTCGGAGACATAGTTGGTCGTCCCGGTCGCGAGGTAGTCAAGAAATTGCTCCCTGGCCTTCGACAACAGTTCAAGATTCACTACTGTATTGCTAATGGAGAAAATGCCGCTCATGGCACGGGGCTGACCAAGGAAATTGCTGATGAGCTCTTGTCCTCGGGCATTGATGTGCTCACTGGGGGTAATCATACTTGGGACAAGAAAGAAATCTTGACCTTTATTGATGACTATCCTCGCGTGGTGCGACCGCAAAACTATCCCCCAGGAGCCCCTGGGCAGGGGGTATTCTTAACTGAGATTGGGCTTCCGCCCGTGCCCTTTGCGGTGGTGAATTTAATGGGGCGGGTCTTTATGCCCCCCATTGACTGTCCATTTCGTACTATGGACGCGGTACTGCAAAGACTGCCTGAAGACGCAGTCGTGTTGGTTGACTTCCACGCCGAGGCCACTTCCGAAAAGCAGGCCCTAGGTTTCTACTTAGATGGCAGGGTCGCCGCCGTCATTGGCACGCACACCCATGTTCAAACGGCCGATGAGCGCATTTTGCCTAAAGGTACCGCCTTTCTATCCGATGTAGGGATGTGTGGCCCCCATATTTCTGTTCTAGGGGTGCAAGTTGAGCAAGTGGTGCGAAAATTTGTCACAGGCTTACCGGCCAGATTTGAAATTGCCGAAGGTCCTGTGATGCTGTGTGGGGTAGTATTAAGCATAGACCCGTCGACACGAAAAGTTGTCGCGCCTCCAGAACGTATTTTGCGTGTACTAGCCTGAGTTCTTACTTAGGGAGGCTCTAAGCATGGATTATCAAAGTCTCCACTTCAGCACCATGGTTGTTGACACCCACTGCGATACACTTATGCGCGTCCTGCAAGCAAAACCCTATCGTTTAGCCTGGCATCATGAAGACGGTCACGTCGACATACCGCGCTTGCGGTTTGGCGGCGTGGGGCTTCAGTTTTTTGCCTCTTACATTGAGCCTGAATTCAAGCCGGAGCGAGCTCTTAAGCGGGCCCTTCAGTTCTGCGACGGTTTCTATCGTGAACTGCAAGATAATCCTCTGGATTTGCACCACATTTTGTCCTACGCCGATGTATTAAAGGCACAAGGTGAGAAAAAAATCGGCGCGTTGCTGTCTATAGAAGGTGGCGAGGCCCTAGAGGGTGATTTGGGTGCCCTGCGCATGTTGCATCGCTTGGGTGTTCGTTCCATCGGTCTGACCTGGAATGAACGTAATCAAATTGCGGAGGGTGTCGGTGATTGTCGAAGTGGGGGCGGACTAACAGATTTCGGTGTTAGTGTCGTTCTGGAGATGAATCGACTTGGGATGATCGTTGATGTTTCACACATGTCGGAGCCGGGATACTTAGATGTCCTCGCCGTCAGTAAGCAGCCCATCATCGCCTCACACAGTAATGCTCGAGCCTTATGCAACCATGTGCGCAATTTGACCGACACGCAGATTTTGGCCCTCCAGAAGAACGGAGGCGTAATGGGCATAAACTTTGCCTCTGATTTCGTGCGGTCAGGGGAACGCGCCACGGTGAGCGACGTGGTCAATCATATTGTGCATATTGCCAGTCTCACTGGTAGTTGCGACCATGTCGGCCTTGGGTCAGACTATGATGGGATACCTACTACTCCCACAGGACTAGAGGACGTCTCAAAGTTACCAGCTTTGACCAAGGAGATGTTGAGACGAGAGTTCACTGAAGTAGAGATTAGGGCTGTCTTGGGAGGAAACTTTCTCCGTGTAATGGCTGCGGTCTTGGGGTAATACTAGAATATGGATACCATGAGCAGTAGAACGACAAAATATTTTGTCGTTCTACTTTTTACGGAAGGAATTGATTCATTGGCACCGAAATGAGATACTAGAATGGATTAATGGACTAATCCATTAGGCATGAGGGGTGGGGTGGACTAGTGGTCGCGATAGAGCTCCGCAGAAAATCTGGAGTGCCCTTGTATGTGCAACTTAAGGAGCGCATTAGACAGCAGGTGGAAAGTGGCGCTTGGTCGCCGGGCTTCAAGCTACCCACGGAGAGAGAGTTGTCTACCTTGCTTTCTGTCAGCCGCAATACGGTTAGCCAAGCCTACAGAGAGTTAGAAACAGAGGGGATCCTTGTTTCTCTCCAGGGCAAAGGCACCTACTTGACAGAGACAGATCCATTCACACTCAATGCTAGTAGAGCACAACGTTTGCATGGCATTGTTGAGCAGGCGCTAGATAGCGCCCTGCACGAAGGATTTGACTGCGAGGAGTTTCAGGAGGTCGCTCGCCGCCTAGCAGTACAGAAACAGCGCTTGCTCAGTGAGGTGCGTATCGTATTTGTCGAATGCAATCGCGAACAAGTCGACTATTTCTCGACGCAATTGGCTCTTGGCAGTGGGATCAGCATTGTTCCGCTACTCTTAGAAGAGCTGCTGGCGGGTGGCACTACCGCTCGTCGCATCGTCGATGAGGCAGAAATTGTGGTGACAACGTTTTTTCACGAAGAGGCAGTGAGGACTGCTATTGGTGCAGACAAGCTCTTGCTCGCCGTGGCTCTTGACCCACAGTTAGAGACGGTAGTGCGTATCGCGAGAATTCCGCGCAGCAAAAAACTAGCTCTCATCTGTATTTCACCCATTTTTGCCGAGAAAGTCCAAACGTCACTCCTTGCGGCAGGGGTGGAGCATAAGTTGCTCGTGGCAACGCAGGGGGAAGATAGCGCGGTTCTCCGTGAACTTCTAGTTGAGGCCGATATCGTTCTGGTATCCCCCGGCCGTAAGCGCGAGGTGGTCGCCCTTTGTCCTAACGGTAAAGAAATTATTGAATTCGTCTATCGTCCTGACCTAGGCTCAAGCAATCTATTGAAGAGCGCGATTCTCAGGCTCCGCGAAGGAGGAGTAGAAAGCCGCTAAGACCCATTTCTGCGGAATTACAGACTAAGGTGGTGTAGACATTGATTAAGAAGAAGCCCTACCGCGTCGTGCGCGGCCCAGAAGGTTTGCTACCCCCAGCAGCAGCCTCACGCGGCATTGTTCTCCCAGAAAAAGGAGAAGGCCTCGTAGAAGGTTGTATTGTTACCGAACAAGATACTCTAGAGGTTATGGCGCGACAGCTTCTGACCGGCAAGAACCCCACTATTTTTCCTGGACCGCTCGTACTGTGGGCATGGAGGGATGGCGTTGCCGAAAAGGCTGCGGCTGTGCTCGAATTAGCAGACGAGATTCCTGGCGTGCGTATCATTCCTATGCCTGACTACCGTCCTATCTACCCTAAGATTGACCCCGAAGCCGTCATCAACCCATGTCATCCTAACCTCACTATTTGGCACAACAAGATAGAGGTCTGTGTCTTTGTGGGTGTGCACTGTCATTTTGCTAATATAACACTCAAGATGATTCGGGCCGGTACCAACTGCTACACCATCACACTTTGTCACGAAGCGGGACATGAGGACTCTATGGCTTCGCTACCTTTCTGCGGTGTTGACCAAGTGCGTGCCCTTACGGAGACCATTCGCAGATTAAAGAGCGAAGGCTTGCGCCCGCGGTATGCCGAGGCACCCGGAGTTCAGTTAACGGCCACACAACAAGCGGTATTGAATGGTTTGGTCTGGCAACAGGGAGCTACTAGTTAGGTTATGCGGGCGCGGTAGCGCCTAGGGGAGGTTACATTATGGACAAAGAATCGAAACAACGCGTGGTTACACCTGAGTATATGTTTTTTGAGGCCCCGCGCACTAAGGCATATATTACGGGCAGCGAGGCCGCTAGTGAGGCGGTGCGACGCGCAAATCTAGACATAGCCATTGCCTATCCCATTACGCCCCAGAGTGAGACTATGCAGCGCGTAGGCGACCTTTACGGAGAAGGCTACCTTAAAGATTACTACAGGGCCGAAGATGAGATCGGTGCTTTTTCGGCAATTTCTGGTGCTTCACGAACCGGCGTCCGTTGCCTGACGGCTTCATCCGGTCCTGGCCTTATGCGTGGTTTAGAGGTCATTGCTTCGTGGCCGGGGCATCGATTGCCGCTAGTTTTTCTCATTATGTGCCGCGTCATCAATGCGCCTTTGTCAATTCAACCTGATAATTTGGAGCTCGACTACATGCTAACCACGGGGAGCATTCTTTTTCATGCTGAGAATCAGCAAGACTTCTTTGACTATACTTTGGCCGCCTTCATCATCTCCGAAAAGTGTGAAGTCACCTTGCCTGTGGCCGTGGCCGTGGACGGTTTCTTTGTCACCCATGCTCGGGGCTGGGTAGAGATGCCCTCGGCCGAACTAAAGCTGCCGGGGCGCGACTGCTACAATGAAGCAGTACCCATGATTGACAACGAGAACCCACCTATCCGCATTGCCCGTGACGCACCAGTACAGAAGAGCAACTTTATCAGCTATCAGATGCATGCTGCTTGGCAACAAGAAATTCATGCCGCGCAGGAGCGCTCGCGTCGCTGGATTACCCACTACTTGGGTAGTTTACTCGAGGTCACTAACGGAGACGCCGAAACGATGATTATCGCTTCGGGAAGCGCGGTTTCGCAGTCCCGCGAGGCCCTCCGCCAGGCCGAGGAGATGGGCAAGAAGGTGGGCTTGATTAAGATCAAGAGCTTGCGTCCCTTCCCGACTGAGGAACTCCGCGCTGCCTGTCAACATGCTAAGCGCATTATCATTCCCGAATTTAACTGCCCTGGCTGGCTAAATCGCGAAGTGCGGGCAACGCTCTACGGTCACACTCAAGCTGAAATAGCTGATGGTCCTAGGGTTTATGGGGGCATCACTATGCCTACCGAAATGATTCTAGAATGGCTGTTTGACAGCGAGAAGGATGAGCAGTAACCGATGGTAGTGAGGAAGTTCATAAAGAGAGGCGTTTTAATATGGCACTGAGAACATTAAATGTAGCCCCTGGTTTTATGCGCTTTATGCCCAAGGAGTATCAAGATTTGGTGGAGAAAGGACCTTTCGGCCGCCAAATCAAGCTAACTGACTTGGGTACTTTCAAAGAAATTCTCGAAGAACATCCGATGTGTGAAGGTTGCGCCATGGCCTTTTTCGTGCGCTTGTCACTCATCGCCCTGCCTAATCCAGAGCACACGGTGATTGTCGGCACGGCCGGGTGCGGACGCTTGTCTTTGTCTCAAGCTGCTATTCCTTTTGTCTATGGCAATTACTGCGATACGAATGGCGTGGCCACAGGGATTAAGCGTGGACTTGAGATTCGCTTTCCGAATCAGACAAAGGATGTAGTCGTCATGGCGGGTGACGGTGGTCTCTCTGACATTGGTTTCTCCCAAGTGATGCATTCCTGGTTTCGTAAGGAAAAATTCGCGACGATCATGCTCGATAACGAAGTCTATGGCAATACCGGAGGTCAAGAGAGTGGCATGACCCGTCAAGGGGCGGTGGTTAAAATGGCGCCTCTAGGCAAGCAATTTGAAAAAATCGACATGCTCGGTCTAGCTAAGACGGCAGGGGTAGCCTATATTGCCCGTCTAACACCAACAAATCCAGGCCGGGTAATCAGCACTATTCGCAAGGCAGTACTGATAGCCCGCGAGATTGGTCCTACCTATGTGCAGGCCTACACCTCCTGCAACATCGAATACTCAATCTCTCCTGAGAAAGTCATGGACGACGCGCGTCAAGTGGAGAAGGAGCGCTATTCCTTCGTAGAGATTATAAGCGACGAGGCCAAGGCCTACCTTGAGCGCATTGAGGCAGAAAACAAAGCCTAGGCAGGCCTAAGCGCCGGCAAGGGCAATACATTCTAGGAGGAGTAGGGTATGAGGCGATATAACATTCGCATGGCCGGTGTAGGTGGGCAGGGCGTCGTGACGGCCTCCCACGTGCTCAGCAATGGTGTGATCCTTAGTGGGGGAGAGAGTACGATAGTTCCCTTCTTTGGTTCAGAAAAGCGCATGGCTCCGGTTGAGAGTTATGTGCGCATAGCTGATAGCAAGCTGTTTGAAATCGGGGAGATTATCTTTCCAAACTTCATCGCGATCTTTCATAGTCAGGTAATCACGCACGGAAAGTCCTATACCATGCCTTTTTACTCAGGGCTTAAGGATGATTCCACCATCCTCATCAACTCAGAGCATCCCATTAAGCTAAGCCGTGATGAAGAGCGGGAACTCGAAGATAAGAGGGCGAGGGTCTACTACCTACCAGGCATGCAGCTGGCACTTAAGCATGCGGGAACTGAGGTGGCCACGAACATGGCGATGATTGGTGCGCTGTCGGCCATTATGGGTGTGCCTGACATGGCTTCATTAGAGAAAGCGGTACGCGAGCGTTTTCTCGGCAAGGGTTTTGTGGCCTCTGGCGGCACGGCCTCGCTTGACAAAGCCATGGAAAAAGGCTTTTCACACAAGTTTGAGTTGGTGCAAAAGAATCTAGACGCCATACAGGCAGCCTATAATTACGCGCTAGAGCGCTGTTGGTCGCAAAACGTGCCCAAGGAGGGTGACCTAGCATGTACAAAATAGCCCAAGTTGATGCCGAGAAGTGCTCGGCAACAAATTGCCGCCTGTGCACCTTGTACTGCCCGGAACCAAATGCCTTGCTCTACGATGAGAAGCGTAAATGTGCCTTTGTGGCCGTGGACCGCTGCAAGGGTTGCTCGGCCTGTGTACGCATTTGTGCTGACATCGCCAAGCGCAGTTGCATCAAAATGATTCCTGTCGCCGAGGTGAAAGACGGTTTTGAAATGTCTAAGTACGGCTTTCCGGGAACACCCAAGCAGTAACTGCGAGTGCTAGCTTCGCAACCGAGATGCAGTTCTGCATCTACGAAATAAAGGGAGGAATATTCATGTCCAAAGAGAATCTCAATGTTTTTGCACAAGTGCAAGGGCAAATCAAAGAGGCCTGCGACATCCTCGGTTTAGAAAACAGCTACTATGAAATTCTGAAGACCCCGCAAAGAGCTATGGAAGTGGCCGTACCTGTGCGTATGGACGACGGCTCGGTAAAGACTTTTGTCGGCTATCGTTCCCAACATAATACGGCCAATGGCCCCGCCAAGGGAGGTATCCGCTTTCATCAGGACGTCACCTTTGATGAAGTAAAGACTCTCTCGATGTGGATGACTTTTAAGTGTGCCGTAATCGGACTACCGTATGGCGGCGGCAAGGGTGGCATCACGGTTGATCCAAGCAAGCTCTCTCAAGGCGAGAAAGAGCGTTTGGCGCGTGGCTTTGTCCGTAAACTTGGCGATTTTATCGGCCCAGAGATCGATATTCCCGCACCCGATGTCAATACTAACGCGCAAATCATGGCTTGGATGGTAGATGAGTACAACGCCATGAAAGGCTACAACAATCCTGGCGTTATCACCGGCAAGCCTGTGCTCATTGGCGGTTCTTTGGGACGCACCGAAGCCACGGGACGGGGTGTGGTTATCACCACGCGTGAAGCTTGCGCCGCGATGAAGATTGACCTCAAGGGTGCCAAGGTGGCTGTGCATGGCTATGGCAATGTCGGCAGCTTTGCCGGACTCTACCTGCATGAGATGGGCTCTAAAGTAGTAGCCGCCTTTGACCTTGGTGGTGGCGCCTATCACCCAGACGGCATGGATGCCAATCAACTCCAAGACTATGTCGCCAAGAATCGCACCGTGGCTGGTTTCCCTGGCAGTAAGCCCATCACCGCAGACGAATTGTTCGCCCTTGATGTAGATATTCTCGTGCTAGCGGCCCTCGAAAACACCATCACCATGGATAATCAGCACCTAGTAAAAGCTAGAGTTGTTTCTGAAGGTGCTAATGGTCCGGTAACCACAGAAGCGGGCAAGAAAATGCATGAGCGCGGCATTGTCATACTGCCCGACATTCTTGCTAACGCCGGCGGCGTAACCGTGTCGTACTTTGAGTGGGTGCAGAATCTGCAAAACTACTACTGGCCGCTAGAAGAAGTAAATGCGAAGCTGGAGCGCAACATGGTTAACGCCTTTAGCGCTGTGTGGAAGATGGCTAACGATAAGAACGTCGATATGCGCACGGCAGCCTACTTGGTGGGCATTCGTCGCGTAGCCGATGCTATGAAGCTCTACGGCTGGGTATAAGACGAGAATAGAACTGATAAGCCCTCCCGGTTAGCTGGGAGGGCGACAAGTTTTGCGAAAGTGCATTCTCATTGTGCGATAATAGTGCTAAAATGTATACAGTATTACAGACCCTTAGGCGAAATTTCCTCATGAGGAGGCTCTTTGATGGACGAGCATTTGCAAGACCAACTTTCCAAGTGGGTTGAAAAGACCAATAGGTCGTTAGCCAAAAATCCGGAGCGCAAACTAAAGTTTAAGAATGCCTCACAACTCACTGTCGAGCGCGTTTACACGCCCCAAGATGTCAGGAATGACTATGTAGCCAACATCGGGCTGCCAGGCGAGTACCCTTTTACGCGGGGTGTGCAGCCAACCATGTATCGCGGTCGATTTTGGACCATGCGGCAGTACGCTGGCATGGCCAGTGCGGAAGAGTCTAATGCCCGCTATCGCTACTTGTTAGAGCAAGGGCAGACTGGACTCAGCGTGGCCTTTGACTTGCCCACGCAAATAGGGCACGACTCTGACCATCCCTTAGCCGAAGGTGAAGTCGGCAAAGTCGGTGTGGCCATTGATTCGCTGGCTGATATGGAACTTTTGTTCAAAGATATTCCTCTGGACAGAGTGAGCACTTCCATGACCATAAACGCTCCCGCGGCGGTTCTACTGGCTATGTACATTGCTGTAGCGGAAAAACAGGGCGCAAGTATGGACAAGCTCTCGGGCACCATTCAGAATGACATTCTTAAAGAATATGTGGCGCGCGGTACTTACATTTTCCCCCCGGCACCTTCTATGCGTCTGATAACCGATATTTTTGCTTTTTGCGCGCAACATGTGCCGGAGTGGAACACCATTAGTATCAGTGGCTACCACATACGTGAGGCTGGTTCCACGGCCGTACAAGAAGTAGCCTTCACCTTGAGCGATGGTATTGCTTATGTGGAGGCGGCTATCAAGGCGGGTCTCGACGTTGACGATTTCGCCCCACGTCTGTCCTTCTTCTTTAATTCTCACGTGGACTTCTTTGAAGAAGTGGCCAAATTTAGAGCCGCGCGGAGACTGTGGGCCAAAATCATGAAAGAGCGTTTCCAGGCCAAGAACCCGCGCTCCATGATGCTACGTTTTCATACGCAGACTGGCGGTTCAACGCTCACGGCGCAGCAACCTGACAATAATGTGGTGCGTGTTGCGTTACAGGCCTTAGCTGCGGTCTTAGGTGGCACACAGTCCCTGCATACGAATTCTCGCGATGAGGCTCTGGCCTTACCTACAGAGGATTCTGTGCGTATAGCGCTCCGCACCCAGCAGATTATCGCCTATGAGAGCGGCGTTGCCGACACGGTAGACCCACTGGCAGGGTCATACTATGTGGAAAAAATGACCGATGACATCGAAGAGGCGGCCGCCTTGCTAGTACACAAAGTAGATGCCCTGGGTGGAGCGGTAGCGGCAATTGAAAAAGGTTTTATGCAGCGCGAAATTCAAGATGCCGCTTACGGATGGCAAATGCAGGTGGAGAGTAAGGAACGCGTGGTCGTTGGGGTCAATCAGTTCCAGATAAAAGAGCCCTCGCCGCGCGGCTTACTGCGAGTTGACGGCAGCGTAGGGGAGATGCAAAAGCTAAAATTAAAGGAACTACGTGCTACCCGCGACAATGGCGCTGTGGCCCTGGCTTTAGGGCAGCTTGAGAACTGCGCGCGGGGAACAGACAATTGTATGCCCGCCATACTTCGGGCCGTGCGCGTCTATGCCACTCTGGGAGAAATTTGCGATACCTTGCGCAAGGTCTTCGGCGAATATCATGCGGATAATGTCCTTTAACGGGAGGGGTAAATGATGGCAGAAGAAAAGCGAACTCGGGTACTAGTGGCCAAGCCTGGCTTAGATGGTCATGACCGTGGCGCGAAAGTGGTCGCTAGGGCGTTAAGGGACGCCGGCATGGAAGTCATTTACACTGGCCTGCGGCAAACGCCAGAACAAATTGTCGAGGCGGCGCTGCAAGAAGACGTCGATGTGATTGGGCTGAGCTGTTTGTCAGGTGCGCACAATCACCTCTTCCCGCAAGTTGTCGCCTTGCTTAAACAGCATCAAGCAGAGGATATTCTGGTGGTGGGCGGCGGCGTTATTCCAGACGAGGACATACCTTTTCTCAAGGAGCAGGGGGTCAAAGAGATTTTTACTCCCGGCACAGGCACGAATGCCGTAGTGGAGTATATCAAGAAGAATGTTGTCCATAGATAAGCTCAGCGAAAGGTTCTTGTCTGGCGAGACTCGAGCACTGGCCCAAAGCATCTCCTTGGTCGAAGATAGCGCCAAAGAGGCCGCCAAATTTCTACGCCTGCTAGGTGTGCCTAAGGCGTTGCCGAGAGTCATCGGCGTGACTGGACCGCCTGGGGCCGGCAAGAGCACTTTGACGGCACGCTTGGCGCTAAGTCTCCTTGATAAGGGTGAGAAAGTCGCCTTGCTACTTATCGACCCTTCCAGTCCCTTTACAGGGGGTGCCATCCTAGGAGATCGCATCCGCATGCACGACTTGGCGGGAAGAAAAGAGGTCTTTATACGTAGCCTAAGCTCGCGTGGCAGCTTGGGCGGACTATCTGCGGCCGCCATCCGCGTGTTGCGTTTGCTCGAGTACGGCGATTTTTCTACCATCATTTTGGAGACTGTTGGCACGGGACAAGCTGAGACTGATGTGGTCGAGGCAGTAGATACTGTGGTAGTGGTTGCTGTGCCGGGTCTTGGCGATGATATTCAGGCGATGAAGGCGGGTATCATGGAAATCGCCGATATATTCGTCGTTAACAAGGCCGACCGCGATGGAGCAGAACGCACCGCGCGGCAAATTGAGGCGATGTTGGGTCTGCAGGAGGAAAAGCGCAGGCTGCCCGTTCCCGTATTGACGACGGTAGCGACGACAGGGCAGGGGATAAGCGAAGTGTTGCAGGCCTTAGACCGCCACACTGCCTACTTGACCACCAGTCAGGAGCTAACGGTGCGGCGGGTAAAACGTCGGCAAAAGGAACTCTACGCTTATGTAAAGGATCTCTTGGTGGACGACTTCTTTGCCTGGGCGAAAGAGGCAGGGAGGGAGGTTGCGCCTAATTCTCCGCAGGGGGCAGCCGAAATCTACAGTCTGGCCGAGCAGTTGATCGCCGAATATTATGCGGAAAGGACGGGATAAGATGCTTAAAAAAATTGATCATATCGGCATCGCAGTAAGGGACCTAGAGGCAGTTCGCCACTTCTACACCACAATTTTGGGGCTGCCCGATGCTGGGGAAGAAGTGGTACCTGAGCAAAAAGTCCGGGTAGCCTTCTTGCCTATTGGTGAGACAAAGATCGAGTTGCTCGAGCCAACTGCGCCCGACAGCCCTATCGCCAAATTTCTCGAGGCTAAGGGCGAGGGCATACATCATCTCTCCTTTGCAGTGGATGATATTGTCGCGACTTTAGAACAGCTCAAGGCGCAGGGAGTACGGCTCATTGATGAAGTCCCGAGATTCGGCGCGCACGGCGCTAAAATTGCTTTTGTTCATCCTAAAGCTAGTAATGGGGTGCTTGTTGAACTGTGCGAGCGCACCGAGCATGAGGAGGCTTAGACGTAGATGCTAGAGAAAATCCAGGAGCTCGAAGTTAAGAGACAGGCACTGTCTCTCGGAGGCGGGCAGAAGCGTATCGACAAGCATAAAGAAAAAGGCAAATTGACCGCCCGTGAGCGCATCGAGTTCTTGCTTGACCCCCATACTTTTGTGGAACTTGACCTCTTTATGAAGCACCGTTGTACGGATTTTGGCATGGAGGCAACTGAGGCTCCAGGCGAAGGAGTAGTCACCGGCTATGGTACCATTGACGGCAGGTTAGTCTACTTGGCCTCGCAAGACTTTACCGTGGTGGGCGGCTCGCTAGGCGAAGCCCATGCCCAAAAGATTTGCAAAGTCATGGACATGGCGGTGCGTAACGGAGCACCCATGATCTCTATCAATGACTCGGGCGGCGCGCGTATCCAAGAGGGTGTGGATGCCCTCAATGGTTACGGCAATATTTTCTACCGCAATACGCTCGCCTCAGGGGTCATTCCCCAGATTTCAGTCATTATGGGGCCCTGTGCAGGCGGAGCAGTCTATTCACCGGCCTTGACCGATTTTGTCTTTATGACGACTGGGCACAGCCAAATGTTTATTACTGGACCGCAAGTAATCAAGGCGGTGACCGGTGAAGAGGTCTCTATGGACGACTTAGGCGGGGCCGCGGTCCACAATACTACCAGTGGTGTAGCACATTTTATGGCAGCGAGCGATGAGGATTGCTTGAATGAAGTGCGGCGTCTAATCACTTTCTTGCCCAGTAATAACCTGGCACAAGCTCCGGCTAATTTTTCCGATGACCCCGTAAGTCGCTCGCAAGATCATCTGCTTGAGCTTGTTCCTGCGGAAGCGAACCGCGGCTACGACGCTAGGCAGCTGATCGCCGAAATCGTTGACGATGGGGACTTTATGGAAGTGCAGCCCTTCTATGCCGAGAACATTGTGGTCGGCTTCGCCAGACTTAACAGCAACACCGTAGGCATTATTGCTAATCAACCAAAGGTTATCGCTGGCAGTCTCGATATCAATGCCTCGGACAAGGCCGCGCGCTTTATTCGCTTCTGCGACAGTTTTAATATTCCCTTGGTTACTTTTGTCGACACACCCGGCTACCTTCCCGGCGTCAACCAAGAGTATGGCGGCATTATTCGACACGGCGCGAAACTACTCTATGCTTACTCCGAAGCTACCGTTCCTAAGATTACCGTAATTGTACGTAAGGCCTACGGTGGTGCTTACTTGGCGATGTGTAGCCGGGCCCTAGGCGCAGATGCAGTCTTTTCCTTTCCTACCGCGGAGATCGCCGTTATGGGGCCAGATGGCGCGGCGAACATCCTCTTTAAGGACGCCATAGCGCAGGCCGAGAATCCTGCTGTTACTCGTCAAGAGAAAATTGCCGAGTATCGACAAAAATTCGCCAACCCCTATGTGGCTGCCGCAAGGGGCATGGTGGACGACATCATCGACCCGCGCCACACGCGCCGCGTGCTCTGTAACGCCCTTGAAGCTAACGCTACCAAGCGTGAAACTCGCCCCACCAGAAAACATGGCAATATGCCCCTGTAGGAGGAAAGCATGACGAGTGAAGTATTTTTCTACGGCTTAAAAGTCACCGCTATTGGTATGGGCATCGTCTTTGTCGCCCTCTACCTTATGCAGCTACTGCTCTTAGCCCTAGGTTTTGTTGTGGGCGCCGCCACCAAGGAGAGTAAGACAGCACAAGTTGTGAGCACTGAAACGGCGAACCATGTAGAAACAGTGGAAGTAGTGGATGAAGCTGTGACTCTAGTGCAGCCGACGCAGGAAGTCACCTATGGCGTTATGATTGCCATTTCTGCGGCTCTAGCCGCGGCCATGGGCAGTCGTCCGGTCAATATTGTGAGCATTCGCAAAGACCACATAGCTGTAAGTTCATGGCAACAAGCGAGTCGTTCTGGAAATGCAGAGCGTCATCACAATTAGGAAGGAGCGATTTTGTGCTTAAGAAATATCGCATTGTCGTTAATGGAGAAGTTTATGAAGTGGAAGTAGAAGAAGTGGGGGTGTATTCTGCCGCTCGACCAGCAGCCCCCCTTGCTGCACCGGCGACGGTAGTCGCTCCTCCCCGTGTAGCCGCAGCAGCGCCGGTAGCGCCACCTGTAGCTAAGCCGGCACCACAAAAGAGTGCCTCCCCCAAAGTTACCGGCGCGGGTGTAGTGGCGAGCCCCATGCCCGGGACAATCCTAGGTGTTAAAGTAAAAGTTGGCGATGTTGTAAAGTACGGACAGCCAGTAGTAATCCTCGAGGCCATGAAGATGGAGAACGAGGTAGTCGCCACAACTGACGGCACCATACGCGAAGTTAGAGTCAACAAGGGCACCGCCGTTAACTCGGGTGACGTCCTCGTCGTTATTGGCTAAACAAGGGGAGGAAAGACATTGCTGGCTGAAATTGTAGCGATATTGATAGATCTCTGGAGCACGACAGGCTTTGCCAACATGACCCAGGGACAATTTATTATGATAGTCGTGGCCTGTTTCTTTCTCTACCTGGCGCTCGTTAAAGAGTATGAGCCACTCCTGCTCCTGCCCATCAGTTTCGGGATGCTGCTAACTAACCTGCCTTTGGGTGGCTTAATGGCACCTCCTTCTGGCAATATGGCAGGCGGACTGATGTACTATCTTTACCAGGGCGTTAAGCTTGGCATCTACCCACCCCTTATCTTCCTGGGCGTGGGAGCAATGACCGATTTTGGACCCCTTATCGCCAACCCAAAAACTTTTCTACTCGGTGCAGCCGCGCAAATCGGCATATTTGCCACTTTCATTGGGGCTCTAGCGCTTAACTTCACTCCCCAAGAGTCAGCCTCGATAGCTATCATTGGCGGAGCTGATGGCCCTACGGCTATATTCTTGGCGGCACGCCTAGCACCCCATCGCCTCGGCGCCATTGCTCTCGCCGCCTATTCCTACATGGCGCTTGTTCCCGTGATACAGCCTCCCATTATGCGCCTGCTGACGACCGAAAAAGAGCGCCAGTGCGTTATGCAGCAACTGCGGGTCGTCTCAAAACTCGAGAAAGTTCTCTTCCCCATCATCGTGGCTGTCCTCGTCAGCCTCTTGCTGCCGCCCGCTACACCGCTTGTGGGTATGCTGATGTTAGGGAATCTTTTTAGAGAGTCGGGAGTAGTCGCTCGTTTGTCAGAAACTGCGCAAAACCAATTGATGAATTTGGTAGTTATATTTCTCGGCTTAAGTGTGGGCGCAACAGCTCAGGCTAAATACTTTCTCACTTGGGAGACTTTGGCCATTATCTTCCTCGGTCTTGCTGCTTTTGCCGTGGGCACGGCGGGCGGCGTAATATTTGGCAAAATAATGTACTATGCCACAGGGGGTAAAGTCAACCCCTTAATCGGCTCGGCTGGTGTGTCGGCGGTACCCATGGCCGCACGAGTATCGCAGAATGAGGGCCGCCGGGCTAACCCCAGTAACTATTTATTGATGCATGCCATGGGCCCTAATGTGGCCGGAGTCATCGGCTCAGCCATAGCTGCAGGCGTCCTCTTGTCCATTCTTGGCTAAAGAAAAAGGAGGGGCGTAACCGCCTCTCCTAATTAATTAAGTTGATTTGCAAAGGAGCTGTGAGTATGAAAATTCCTGTAGGTGTATCTAGTCGCCACCTGCATTTGTCCGTCGAAGATCTGGCCACACTTTTTGGGCCCAACCGCAAGTTGCAGAAACTGCGCGATCTCAGCCAAACAGGGCAGTTTGCGGCCATGGAAACGGTGACATTAGTCGGCCCGAAGGGCGAGATTGCCAATGTCCGTGTCCTAGGTCCCGCTCGCGCCCAAAGTCAAGTAGAGGTGAGCTTCTCTGACGCCGTGAAATTAGGTATAAACCCCCCGGTGCGAGATTCGGGCTCCCTCAGTGGGGCGGGTAGCATTCGCATTGAGGGACCCATGGGGGCAGTAGAGGCAGAAAATGCCGTAATAATTGCCTGGCGTCACATTCACATGACCCCCCATGATGCCGCAATTTTTGGCGTAGCCGACAAAGATAAAGTCAGTGTCTCTGTGGGCGGAGAACGGGGCATGACCCTGCACCATGTACTAGTCAGGGTACGCCCGGATTTTAAACTAGAAATGCATATTGACACCGATGAAGCCAATGCCTGTGGACTTCGCAATGGTGACTTAGTGGAGATTTGCCCGCGTTAGAAATAGGCTACGGAGCAGCAAAGCCTTCCCCTAGCACTTCGTGGGCCTCGGTGACGATAATAAAGGCCGTCTTGTCAATCTCGAGCACTACTTGTTTGGCGCGACTAAGTTCCATCCTGCCCACGACGCAGAGGAGAGTAGTTTTCTCCTCTTTACTGAAGCCACCTTTGCTGGGGAACATGGTCACACCGCGCTCTAGCCTGGTCATGAGCAGAGCGGCAATTCTGTCTGCCTCGTGAGAAATGATAAAGAGTGCCTTGGCCGAGTAGATGCCTTCTAGCACCACATCAATGAGTTTGGCGCTGACAAAAATGGCGATAAGCGCGTACATGGCATACTCGGCCGTAAATATGATGCCGGCCAAAAGGACAACGGCAGCATCAATAAAGAGCAGCGCTTGTCCGATACTTACGCCACTGTAGTGAGTGACGAATTTAGCCAGTATATCGGTCCCACCCGTCGAACCCCGGAAACGGAATACAATGCCCATGCCGATGCCAGTTACTACTCCACCATAAATTGAAGCCAGCAGGGGATCTTGGGTTAGCACCACAGCGCCCTGCGTGAACTCGACAGCGAGCGAGGTCGCGAGAGAACCCAGGATGGTGTAGATACCAAAGCGCGGCCCAAAAACGATGAAGCTAGCAATAAGCAGGGGGATGTTAATCGCCAGTAAGACTATTCCGGGCGACCATCCCCATAGATGATAAATAATAGTCGCAATTCCGCTTGCGCCTCCAGCAGCAATGCGGTTAGGGATAAGCAGAGCGTTTAGCCCTACGCCCACGATAATCGACCCGATGATAATTCCTAAATACTCAATTAAACGACGCCACCACATCCCAAATCACCTCAGCGTATTATATCATGCCACAAGGCGATACTGGCACGCTCTCTGTTCGCATTACTGGCTTCCTCTGTGATAGAATAGCTACAATGCATGTCTACCTAGGAGGCTGATCGATGAATATTATCATTTTCTCTGCCAACATAGGTCATGGCCACAATCTCGTTGCGGAAGCTACCGCTGAGGAACTGCGCCTTGCGGGACATACGGTCCAGCAAATAGATGCCTTAGAATTTGTCAGTCCATTTTTTTCCAAAGTACTTTTGGAGAGTTACCTTAAGTTGCTGCGATACACCCCTAATATATATGGCAGAATTTATCAATGGACTGAGGAGCCCACCTTCTTTGACTTTTCCTCCATAATCAATAATTTGTTCTGCAATCTTTTTAAAAAGTTGCTTTCCCAATTTAAGCCAGACGCCATTGTCTGCACCCATAGCTTTCCAGCTGGCTTTCTCTCCGCACTGAAGATCAAGCTAGACATTGACGTGCCTTTATTCGCTGTAGTCACTGATTTTACGGTGCACTACACCTATGTTCATCCTGCAGTTAACACCTATGTCGTGGCATCGCCGAAGCTTACCTACCAGCTACGGCATATTGGAGTGGAAGAGCACCAAATTGCGCCTATTGGCATACCCATTCGCCGCCGCTTTTCTAATCCGCCGAGTAGGCCAGAAGCTAGAGAGGCCTTGGGGCTAGAGAACCGCCCTACCTTGCTACTAATGGGAGGCGGGCTGGGGATGGGTACTCCCACCGAAATGGTAAGGGTCCTAGACCACTACTTAGATGGCCCACAATTAATAGTCATTGCCGGTAAGAATGAGTCCTTGTATCGAGAATTGCTGGCCTCACGTTTTCGCAATGAAGTGCACATTGTTGGCTATGTGGATAATGTTGAGACTTACATGGCGGCTGCAGACCTACTGGTGACCAAGCCAGGCGGTGTCACTTGCGCCGAAGCCTTGGCCATTGGTCTACCCATGGCCGTGGTCTCACCGATACCTGGGCAGGAGTTTCGCAATGCCTCGTTTCTAGTTGAGCAGCAGGCTGCCGTTCAATTTGATATGAGCTTCTTGGCGCCGAAGTTAGCTGACTTACTGGCAGACGATCTGCGCCTGTCTTGCATGAGCCAGCTGGCTAAACGCTTAGCTAGGCCTCTGGCCGCCCGTCACTTAGTTGATCTACTGCAAAGATAGGAGCGGAGACGAAGAAACAATGAAGTATCTCTTTCATATATTTGGTTGCCAAATGAACGAAGCAGATGCCGAAGTCTTGGCCGGCCACCTTGAGACCTTGGGCTACTCCTCTACAACAACGGAAAGCGAAGCAGACCTAATCTTGTTGATCACTTGCTGCGTCAGAGAGCATGCTGAGAGCAAGGTTTACGGCAAGCTTGGTGAGCTTTATAGCCTGAAGCAGGAGAATCCTCGCCTCATCCTCGGCATTTGCGGATGCATGCCACAGCAAGAGGACGTGGCCAGAAAGCTTGAGACGCGCTTCCCCTACTTGGACTTGGTGTTTGGCACGCATAACCTGCCTGACTTTCCGAAGCTACTGGCACAGGTCGAGGCCACAGGTGCAGCGGTAGTAGAAGTCCTTGGCGGGGCAGGTGCTATCGCCGAGAATCTACCCCGAGCCAGGCGTGACAGTTTAAAAGCATGGGTCACCATTATGTACGGGTGTAGTAATTTCTGCACGTACTGCATCGTGCCTTATGTCCGAGGGCAGGAACGTAGCCGTGAGGTCTCGGCAATTCTTGCTGAAATTAGCGATTTAGCGACTAAGGGCTACCGAGAGATTACGCTGCTCGGACAAAATGTTAATTCGTATGGTCGCGATCTCGCGGGGCAGCCAGATTTCGCCGATCTCTTGGCGGGCATCGAAACTATCTCTGGTATTTCTCGTGTGCGCTACATGACTTCACATCCTAGGGACTTTACCGATAAACTTATACAGGTAGTAGCGCGTGCAAAGAAAGTGTGTGAGCACTTCCACCTGCCAGTGCAAAGTGGCAGCAACGCTGTCCTTAAAGCTATGAACCGCGGTTACTCTAGAGAGCAGTACCTGGCCTTAGTTGATCGTATTCGCCGCGCTGTGCCTACTGCCGTCATTACGACTGACATTATCGTCGGGTTTCCCGGTGAGACGGAGGAGGATTTTGCTGAGACCTTGAGTTTGCTTAGGGAAGTCCGTTTTGATGCCGCCTATACCTTTGCCTATTCCCCCCGTAGCGGCACAGTGGCGGCAGATTGGGTTGAAAACCTTAGTAAAGAAGAGAAAAATGCGCGTCTTCGGCACTTAATCGATGTCGTCAATGAAATCTCCCTAGAGTGCAACTTACCACTGCTAAATCAAGTCGTGGAGTTGTTAGTGGAGGGGCCCAGCAGAACAGACCCTTCACGACTTACCGGGCGGACCCGCAGCAATAAGTTAGTGCACTTTGTAGGCGAGAGCTCATTGATTGGCAGACTAGTCGAGGTGCGAATCACCAAAGTACAGACATGGAGTCTAAAGGGAGAACAGGTCGGCGTTCCACATTAGTGACGGTAACCTCCTTTAGACAACACATCCCTTGCGGACTTAAGCGCAGGGGATTTTTTGTGCCTTTTGGGGTGATATAATTGATGTCAAAGGGGAGTGGTTTTGTGCAGCAGTATACTCCTATGATACAGCAGTATCTAGAAATCAAAGCCCAACATAGTGACGCCATATTGTTCTTTCGTTTGGGAGATTTTTATGAGATGTTTTTCGAAGACGCAGAAGTGGCCTCGCGTCTTCTGGCCATAACACTCACATCACGTGACGGCGGACAGGGGCAGAAGGTTGCTATGTGCGGCGTTCCGTTTCATGCGGCTGAGGCCTACCTCGCTCGCCTGCTTAGGGCAGGGCAAAAAGTTGCCATTTGCGAGCAGGTAGAGGACTCTAGCTCCGCTAAGGGCCTAGTGAGGCGCGAGGTCGTGCGCATTGTAACTCCCGCCACTTACAGTGATGCCCCTGCGGATACTAACAACTACGTCTCGTGTTGGCAAGAGCAAGACGGTGAAAGCGTCCTGGCAACGATAGACTATACTACAGGCTCAGTCTCAGTTACCTCCTTTGACGGTGAGACAAGTTACGGTCTTGTAGTCGACGAAGTGCACAGGCTGTCTCCCCGCGAGGTGATTTTGCCCCAACTAGCTATCCCCGACGTCTTAGAAGAATCTGTGACTAGACTGTCTGCACTGAGGCGCACAACCCGTGGCCTGACGGTAGAGGAATCGTCCTCTATGATTAACGCTATCTGGGGCGATGTCGAGCTCACGCCCTTGGCCAGCATCACGCTAGGTGAGATTATCGCCTACCTCAAGGATCTCCGCCTAGGAGACTTTTCGCACTTGACGCGCCCCTTGGTAAGTCTAGGAGGGCGCGGTGCCCTACTAGATATGACTACCCGGCGCAATCTAGAGGTAACGCGGGCGCTAGGCAGTGGAGAGAGGGAAGGTTCGCTTCTCTGGGTGCTCGACTTCACCGCAACAGCCATGGGTGCCCGCCTAATTAAGCAGTGGCTAGAGCAGCCCTTAATAAGTACCGACCAAGTAAACGCCCGTCTCCAGGCCGTGGATGCGTTGTGGCGAGATAACCTGTGGCGTAATCAGGTGAGAGAGGCGCTTAGGCGGGTTTACGACCTACCACGTCTTTTGGCCAAGGTGGTCGCGGGCACGGCCCATCCTCGCGACCTAGTTACCTTGCAAAAGTCACTGGCAGGGGTGACTGAGCTTAATTCCCTGCTCTCTGGCTTTGTGGATGGTTTACTAGGCGAAATTATGGCTGAGCTCATGCCTCATTCTGATTTACAGCAGTTACTTACAAATGCCTTGCTGGAGAATCCCCCTGTAAACCATCGCGACGGCGGAGTGATTAAAGAGGGCTTCCACGCTGAGGTAGACGCTCTGCGCTCCGTTTGTCGCGATACTAAGTCCCTTCTGGCTTCCTTCGAGGCTGAGGAACGTCAAGCCACAGGCATTAAGTCGCTAAAAATTGGCTTCAATAGAGTGTTTGGCTACTACATCGAAGTCACCCATACTAATCTCAGTCTGGTGCCGCCACGTTACCACCGCAAACAGACTCTAGCCAATGCTGAACGTTTTGTTACGGCAGAACTCAAAGAGCTCGAGAACACCATCATGACGGCAGAGGAAAGACTACTGGCTTTAGAGGAAGAACTCTTTGTCTCCCTGCGCCAGAGGGTCGCCGCCGAGGCGCGCAGTATCATGTCGGTGGCGCGGCGAGT
Organism: Bacillota bacterium; assembly: GCA_018333655.1. Classification (NCBI taxonomy): domain Bacteria; kingdom Bacillati; phylum Bacillota; species Bacillota bacterium. The sequence continues at coordinate 199,953 of JAGXTJ010000023.1, forward strand.
AGGGGAGCTTGATGTGCTGCAAGCCTTTGCCGAGGCCGCTAGTCGGTACCGCTTCGTTAAACCAGAAGTCAACGCGAGCAAGACCATCGCCATTACTGGAGGACGACACCCAGTCGTGGAGCGCACCGTAGGGAATCATCACTTTGTGCCCAATGACACTCACTTGGGGCCAGGCGAACTGGCCGTGATTACCGGGCCAAATATGGCTGGAAAGTCAACATATATGCGACAAGTTGCCTTAATTGTGCTGATGGCGCAAGTCGGTAGCTTTGTCCCCGCGGAAAAAGCCACCATCGGCTATGTTGACCGGATATTTACCAGGGTAGGCGCAGCGGATGATCTTTATGGTGGACAAAGTACTTTTATGGTGGAGATGCTAGAAACAAGCCTGGCTTTGGCAGAAGCAACAGAGCGTAGCTTGCTCCTCTTTGATGAAGTTGGTCGGGGTACCAGCACCTATGATGGCATGGCGCTCGCACAAGCAATTATGGAGTTCGTTCATGACCAGGTGAGTGCTCGCACCCTGTTTTCTACCCACTACCATGAGTTGACACGTCTGTCCGACCACCTCGCCCGCTGTCAAAACTATGTTGTGGCCATACTGGAGAGCGGCAAGGAAGTAATCTTTCTCCATCGTGTGCAACCTGGCAAGGCCAGTAAGAGCTACGGCGTTCACGTGGCCCGCATGGCGGGGCTGCCCCGTTCGGTCATTAGCAGGGCCATCGCCTTGCTCAAGGAGCACGAGAGCAAGAAGTCGCAACCCTTTCAACAGACTAACTTTTTGCAAGCTGTTGCCGAGGCTCCACTCTACATGGAGCCTGACCCGCGTACGGCTCTAGCCTTAGCCATATATGAAGAATTGACACAACTCACGCCAGAGGCTTTAACCCCTCTACAGGCCTTACGCTTGCTCTTTGAACTCAAGCAAAAGACCGAGAAAGTTGGTGAAACTCGTGACGATTAACGTTTTATCAACTGAGTTGGCTAATCAAATCGCCGCCGGTGAAGTAATTGAAAGGCCTAGTTCCGCAGTCAAAGAGCTCATGGAGAATGCCCTTGATGCGGGTGCCACAGAAGTCAGCGTCGAAATTACCAAGGGAGGGCTGTCTCTACTGCGCGTTACCGATGATGGCTCAGGCATGAGCGCTGAAGACTTGCGACTATGCCTTTTGCGCCATGCCACCAGCAAACTGCAGACCATTGACGATCTCTTTGCCATGACAACTTTAGGTTTTCGCGGCGAGGCTTTGCCAAGCATTGCCTCTGTCAGCCACCTCACTATACAGAGTCGTCTGCGCGGCTTTGAAGGAGGCCATGAGATTAGGTGTAGCGCAGGACAAGTAGTAACCGCGCGCCCTGTGGGTAGGCCCATAGGCACGACTGTAGAAGTGCGCGATCTCTTTTTTAACACACCGGCACGACTTAAATTCATGAAAAGCGAGACTGCTGAGGGGCAAAAAGTGCTGCAAGTGGTGGAAAGAATCGCACTTTCCCACCCCCGCACCAGATTTACTCTGAAAATTGACGATAGGGTGGTTTTACAAACGCAGGGGAATAATAACCTAGTTGACGCCGCTCTGGCAGTGTACGGAGTAGGGGTGGCCAAGCACTTACATTACTTCGCACCGCAGGGAGGAGGAATACTATCTCTTTCCGGTGTTTTGGGGGATTTCTCACTTCACCGTCATAATCGGCTCTGGCAGTCAATATATCTCAACGGCCGCTATATTGAGAGTAGGCGCCTCGGAGCGATCCTAGAGCAAGCCTATCGCACCCTCCTGCCGCCCAAGCGGAGCCCCGTGGCTGTACTACATTTGCAAGTGCCAGCTAGCGAGGTGGATGTTAATGTGCATCCCACCAAGGTTGAGGTGCGTTTTCGCGATGAGCAGGCCATTTGCGGGGCCTTTATGAACATTTTGCGCCAGCAGTTAGAGGTAGTGGCAGGGAGACAAGTGGGGCGGGGGGAAGCTGCGCAGGGAGGGCAGGTCGCTACACCAGAGTACGCCCGCTACGAGCCGGCAGCACCCAACTTGTTTGTGCCGCGAGTGGAGCAAGGGATACCTAGTCAGTTGACAATTCTACCGCCTACAGCACCATATCGACTGATCGGTCAGGTTTGCTTGAGTTACATTCTCGTTGAAAAACAGGGCAGTGTCGTTATCGTGGACCAGCACGCAGCCCACGAAAGAGTGCTATGGGAGCAGTTCATGACACATAGCCATGGAGTACAGGCGCTTTCCATCCCCATTTCTATTGACTTTGGCCCCGCAGGGTACAACTTAGCTCCGCGGCTGGCGGAGATGGAGCGCTTAGGCTTTAGCTTTGAGCATTTTGGCGGTAATACCTACTTACTGAGGACCATGCCAGCTACCTACTTGGGGACTTTTGATGCCGAAGTCTTGCGCGAAATTGCTCTAGAGCACGATGCCGACCAGACCCCCAATTGGGAAGAGGCTGTCGCAGCCAGACTTGCCTGCCGCGCTGCCATTAAGGCTGGGGTACGACTCTCCCCTAGCGAAATGGTGGAGCTCCTTGACAAGCTATACGCGACGAACTTGCCCGTGACATGCCCCCATGGTCGGCCAATTGAGATATCGTTTACGGAAGAGGCGCTCTACAAACTTTTTCACCCGAAATGAGGATGAGCATGAAACCACGCATACTGGCAATAGTTGGACCCACTGCTGTAGGCAAGACTAGTCTTTCCCTGCAAGTAGCGGCCAGGCTACACGGTGAAATAATTTCCGCTGATTCCATGCAGGTTTATCGCGGCATGGATATCGGTACCGCCAAGCCGACTCTAGCCGAGAGGTCCCTGATACCGCACCACTTGATCGATGTCGTGGACCCCGGTGAGTCATTTAGTGCCGCAGATTATCAGCGTCTAGCGCGAGCCGCGGTGAACGACATTTTAGAGAGAGGTCGGCTGCCCATTTTCTCTGGTGGTACGGGGCTTTACATTCGGGCAGCCATCGATGACTACAACTTCACCGCTAGCGAGAACAATCCGGCAGTGCGTAAGAAGCTCCAGCAAGAATTGCAGGAAGCGGGCTTAGCCGCTCTCTACACGCGTCTTCGGCAAGTTGACGCGCGGGTCGCTTCCCGACTGCCGGCGACAGATCAGCGTCGTATTATTCGCGCCCTAGAGGTTTTTGAAACAACAGGTCGAGCTCTTAGTTCATGGGAATCGGAGAAGGATATTAAGAACGCCCTCTATGACGTGCTTATGATCGGGCTGTTGCGCCCCCGCGAGGAGTTACATGCTCGTATCGATGCGCGGGTAGAACAAATGTTTGCCGCGGGCTTGTTAGAAGAAGCTAGACATCTCTATGCGCAGGGGATTAGCCTAGTCGCTCTTCAGGCGCTAGGCTACAAAGAGTTGTTAGGATATCTAGAAGGACATTCTACATTGGAAGAGGTGAAGGCCATCCTCAAGCAACAGACCAGACGCTATGCCAAACGCCAAATGACCTGGTTTCGTGCTGACAGTCGCGTGCACTGGGTGGACGCCCAGGACTCCCAGAAAGCAATATCGGGCATCTTGGAAATTCTTGCAAAGGAGTGGCACATGTATTAGAATTAGTCTGACTAGAGAGAGATGGGAGGCCAAAAATGTCTAAAGTAGTACTGAATCTACAAGATCTATTTCTAAATCAGGTGCGCAAAGAGAATCTGCCCGTAACTATTTTTCTTGTCAATGGGTACCAACTAAAGGGCATCGTTAAAGGTTTTGATAACTTCACTCTCGCTATGATGGACTCCGAGGGTCGTCAGCAGTTAGTCTATAAACACGCTATTTCTACCGTGCAGCCGGTACGGCCCATCAACATGGGTCTAGTTGAAGGGGATAGCTAAACGAAGGTATGGCAGGGCCGCCCCATTAACGGGCGGCCCTGTTCATTCGGCGGTAGAGAAGCAGTTATCGCCCTCTTCTGGCGCGCAGGGCGAGTCCTAGGCACATTCTGCTCTGCTTTGGCGTATACTGTGGCGATATGTTGTGTGGGGGTGGTAGGTGTGCGTCCTCGTACTTCTAGCGAAGTATATGCCCTGCTTGAGTCAGGGCATATCAGTGTGTCTCAAGCGCTTAAATTTTTGCGAGACCTAGAGCTCCGTATCCCTGTGCAGGGTGCGGAGCCAGATAGTATCTCTCCAAATGCTGAACAAGGGGCAATCTCCCCCTCGCCATCATTGGAAGACGTACTGCTAGAGTTTAATTCTTTGATTGGCCTACAGGATATCAAAACCTTAGTAAGGGAAATGCAGGCCTTTATACATATTCAGAAGAGACGCCAGGAAGAGCGTCTGGTAACGGAACCCTTGGTCTTGCACATGATCTTTAAAGGTAACCCAGGCACGGGAAAGACCACAGTGGCACGACTCTTAGGTAAGATCTTGCGCCTAATGGGGGTGCTCGCCAAAGGGCACTTGATTGAGGTAGAGCGTGCCGATGTGGTGGGAGAGTATATAGGGCATACCGCGCAAAAGACGCGCGAGCAGATCAAGAAGGCCCTAGGGGGCATCCTATTTATTGATGAAGCCTACGCTTTGGCACGGGGTGGGGAGAAAGACTTTGGCAAGGAAGCGATAGATACCTTAGTTAAAAGCATGGAAGACCACAAAGATAATCTAGTGGTCATCTTGGCTGGCTACCGCCGTGAGATGGAAGACTTCCTCAAGACAAACCCAGGGCTAAATTCTCGCTTCCCCATTCATGTCGACTTCAAAGACTACTGCATCGATGAACTGCTCGAAATTGCCGCGCATTTGCTGGACAAAAAACAGTATCGCCTGAGCACAGGGTCTGTGGCCAAGCTTGGCGCTATCTTGTCGCAGCAATTGCACAGCGACCGCGAAAACTTCGGCAACGCCCGCCTAGTGCGAAACCTCATAGAGCGAGGCATCCGCAAGCAGGCCCTGCGGCTCTTTAAGAAAGAACGGTCGTCACGCGACGAACTGATGCTCATTTTGCCGCAAGATATTAAAGAGGAAGAAGAGTAAAGTGTGGGGCCAGTGGCATGGGGAGACGATTTCAACCACAGAGTACACAGTTCCTCTGTGACCTCTGTGACCTCTGTGGTTAAAAAAGTTCCCCTTCCTCGTCTAACCTCCAATTTCCAACCTCCAACCTCCAACCTTGCGCCAACCAGACTAAGAAAATTCCCCACCGGTGCCTGGGGAAAAAGCCTTGCAAAACTGGGGAAATTCCTATTGCAAAAAACACCTATCCCCTTTGTTGAGTGTCGAGGGGGATTAATGGTCCCATACCCCCACTTTGCCCTCTGGCAAGGTGGGGGTTATTTGACGCTTACGGGTTTTGCTCCCTTGGCGTTTTGCGTTCCTAACGCCTTTTGCTTAAAGTTTTCTCCACCAGTTTTTCGGAAGCCCTTTACGAACAACTCTGCGGCGGGTGGTTTCCTAAGAAGTTCATGTGACAGCTCTGAGTTGTCACATATATCCTTGACATACAGGAGAGGTGGCGATAAAGTAAGATGTGGCAATAACTGCTAAATATTAGGTCGGAAGGAGGACTGGAGAGAGCTTGCGGTAATTGCCGAAAAAATGACGGAGGAGGATGAATTTCTATGGTGGCAGGCAAAGGTCTTTGGCTCACGAATAGACCTGCGAAACGTCTAGTTTTTGTAGTGCTGTGTTGTTTGCTGCTGGTATCTGTTTTTGCTGGGCTTACTTTCTCCGCTCCGGCTGACCTTACGCCTGAAATGGCCATTCTAGGGCCGTATGTTCAGACTTATGACCTTGATGCTCTACAGTGGGAATTTCCCTTTACTTTGGTCGGGTTTGGCCCAGGTGCTCGTACAGCTCGCTTGGCAGAGTTTAGTATTGACGGGCACGACTTGCTGAGAAATGTCCCCATGCCGCAAAGAACCATGACCGTTCATCGGTTGGATGACGAAATCAGCCGCGCAGCGTTTAGGGACTGGAACAATTATCGCCGGCGGGCATCAGTCCTGCGTGTGCGCAATGACGAGCGAGTTTATCTATCCGCCGCCGAGTAAACGCTGTGGCCCATCGCCGCACCGATAATTAGGAGGTTGCCAAGGTTGTTTCCTCAATCGGCAATCCCGTGCCCGTCAGTGGTAACAGGATAAGGCACTTGTGGGGGCGAATACGACGGGAAGGCGTAGCGGCGAAAGGCAAGCCGCTAAAGAGGGAGGCGATTTCATGCTCGGGCAGCGCGTTAAGCAGGCGCGATTAGCGAAGGGCCTCACCCAGGCAGAACTGGCCCACGGCAAGTTTTCACGATCCTACATTGGGGCTATCGAAAGAGGCAGAATCAAACCTTCGGCGGAGAATCTAGCTGTAATTGCCGAGTTCTTAGGGCAGCCGCTCCTGTACTTCATGCCACAAGCGCAAGAGGAGGCAGAGACTAAGTTGTTGGTACTGCTAAACGAGGTGAAGGCTCTGCTAGCGGTAAAGGAATTTGATCAGGCTAGGGCCATGTTTGAGGAATGTAGCGATTTCGACAGTAGTCAAGTTGCTCCTCTAGTACAGGGGCTCTACTTTGAAGCAAAGGCCAATATTGAGGCCTCTGACAAGATGTTGCTTAGAGCGGTTGACACATTTAAGGTTGCTGCACAAGCATATGAGTTAGTTGGCCAGACTCTGGACGCTTGGAGATGTACATTTAGTGCAGCTATGGCTCTTTACCACTGTGGCCAACTAAGCTATGCGGTGTTCATGGCGCTTGAATCGTTAGGTCATTTGAAGAATGCGCCCGAGCACGAAGATGAGCTCAGTAAGACACACTACCTAGTCGGCAGCTGCTACACCACACTCGGCAACTGTGGTGCGGCGAGTGCCCACTTTGCGTTAGCCGAAGAAGTCGGGAGCTTAGGTGCAGCGCTTGGGGTTAAGGCGCTGATTGCCAAGGCCAGTTGCCTTGCTCGGCAAGGCAACTGGCCTGCGGCCTTGGTGGATGCTCAAAGAGCGGCGGCACTATCTGATCAGCTTGTCGCCAGCGAGCTTAAGGCCGAAGCCTTGATTGGGGCAGCTGTTTGCTTGATCAGCCTGCAAGATACGCTAGGTGCCCAGCGAATGTTATCTGAGCTGCTAGAGCTGCCACAAATCGGTATAGCGACTAAGCGCAAAGCCTACAGGGAGGTACTGCTTGCGTTGAGTGAGCTCCCTGACCACTGTGAAACCTTTCTTTACGAAGACGCATTACAGGGATTGATGTTAAAACCTGATGACACCACTCTAGAGTGGGAGCAGCTTAAAGACAAGTGGGCACTGACGAAGTGCCGGCTGCGCCGCGCCCCGCTTTGTGCCGAAAGTACAGTCAGCTCCTTTAGTCAGAGCTTTACCAGCCTCGAGCGCTACCGCGATGCCGCCGATGTCCTTGTCTTCGGCGCTAAACTACTAGAGCAGCAAGAAGAACACCGCGCGGCTTTACTACTTATGAAGCGTGCGTGCAATTTACTGATAGGCAGGCCTCAGTAGACACGCTCTACTATCATGTCCTTGTGATACTTCCATCCATCGCTTACAATTTATTTGACATGTAGAATTCGGATGGAAGCGAGGTGTGATTAATGGGGCCCTAGTTCTATTGCAGAAAACACCCTGCCTAAGCCGTAAGAGCAAACTGTGATTCGCGAGTAGCTGAGTCCGACAGCAACTCGGGGTCAGGCCGTGAGTGCGATGAACCCCGAAAACAAGCACCCCTCCCAAGCTCTTGGCTTGGAAGGGGCCTACTCTAAAAACGGACGGACTTATCACGCAGTCCGCCGTCCTATTTGTCGCACGGTCTATTCGGCGTTCGTTTTGTCGGGGTTTTGCGACAAAAAAAACGTAGACTTAATGCCACAAAACTGGATGATGAGGAATTGCGGATTATGATGAAGGTGTTGGAGCGTTCGTATTTGTAGAAACGTGGGGGCGACGAAAGTACATCTACTTGTGATATATGCATAATGTTACGGATATGGGGGTGGGGTTCATTGCTGCCATTCAACGGAAATGCGCCGATTAGCGAAAGCGATAAGCGGCTTGTCGAATCGCTATATGACAAGTATCACCGCCTAATGTTGTATGTCGCGAATCAGATGCTGGGTGACTATGCAATGGCGGAAGATGCCGTGTCGGAATCGCTCATCAAGATGATACGGCACCGGGAAAAATTACGTGATGTTTCCAGTTGTCAGACGAAGGCTTACATTATTAAGATAGTAAAAACCACTTCCCTTACACTTCTAACGCAGAAAGCATTGCGAAGTCTTGAGCCAGACGATTTGCTTGAAGATAGTCCAGAAGGGGGTATCAACGTGCTGAACGATTTGGTCGTGCAAGAGGGGTGCCATACCATAATGAAGGCGGTTCAGTCACTGCACAGTACGTTAAAAGATGTGGCGTACCTGAGCCTTGTCCACGAACTCAAGCATGATGAAATCGCCCACGCGCTAGATATTAGTGTGTCCGCATCTAAAAAGCGGTTATCTCGGGCAATGAGGGCTATAAAGAAAATCTTAGGTGGCGATAACGGTGTGAGAAATAGTTAACTAAAGAAACGAGCGGATATTTGACGTTCTGCTTAAAGCAGCGCCCAGCAATGAGGAACTTAAATAGATATAACCGTACGCTGGATCACTAAGCAAAAAAGCACAAGCGGTTATCAACGGGGGGCTTGGAGTCATTCACACAAGGTAAACCCTGCGGGTGCTGGCGAGGACTGCCGCCGTCTTATGCGTGGTGTTGGGCTTAAACAAAAGTGTCCTCATGGCAACTCCGGCATCTCGCAACCTTATACTCAACTTCTTAATTGCTATTCGGCATGACCCTGTTGCCATTGATTTTGGTTTTGGGGTTGTGCACATAGTGAGGATGACCATGATACTGTCTTTAGGTATGCCTCAGAAGGCTTTGAGTTGATTAACAGGCCAACAATGGAAACTATGACAGCTTGCTTTAACTACCACCTTCAATACATCAATCGTATTAGTCATGGCGTAAATTTACATGAAACGGCGGCAAATAGGGTATCTAAGAAGTTTTGGGGAAAGTATGTCACCAAAACCTATCTCCGACTGTTATATGTGCACGAGTGAAAAATATAACGAGAAATGGAGTGAAGTTATCGTTAAAAGGTAGCTATATAGCTTTGCCTAATCCTGCCGGTGCTGGCGTCTTCTGCTGTGACCTCAAAGGCATATGGCGGGAACACGGGCGCTCGACAAGCAATTCAGCCGGTCCAAATGCACGACCACACACATTGCCGCATGGTGAAAAATTGATGGTGCGGTTTTTGGATTTGGTAACGCCCGCATTTTGTGGTCAGAGCAGCTACTATCACCTAGCGCTCACGGCGAAGGTGTTCCGAGGCGGAACCAGCGAAACGGTTTCGTTTACCAGAACTTCATGGGCCATTTAATTGCCCTCGCATGAATGCAATTACTCTGGGAAGATTATTTATGATAACTATGAGAAATCGATTTACCAAGAAAACGCATAGCTTTCATCACTAAATTTGTAAAGGAGATGTTTTATGTTAAGCGTCAATGTGCCACTAGGCAACTTCAGTCCGGGAAGGCTAGCAGGTACTCCCAACATACCAGATATGCTAGTTGTGCATACTTCTGGTAATACCACGCAGAGCGCAATAAATACTATAACAAACCCATCTTCTGGTGTGTCCTATCATTTTATAATCGCCGCTAATGGGGCAATAACGAGAGCTGTTGGTATTCGTGATACAGCCCACGCAAATGGGACGGGGAGCGGAAATCTGCATCACACACTTTCGACGAATCATATTGTCCGTTCAAGGCCTGTAAATGCAAATAACTATACCATAAGCATTGCATTTGGTGGTATGAACTTGAATGCAGGGCACTTAACACAAGCACAAATTAACTCCTGCGCTAGTCTTATGAATGGTTTGCGTGCAGAGATATTCACGATTTGGGGGACTTGGACTGATTTTTGGAGAACAAACTTTGTAGGTCACAATGAGGTGAAACCGCGTATGAGGGATGGGACGGTACGTCATTGCCCTCAATGGAGTACGGCTGTTCCATTCCCGTATACTACCATACTTGATCTGTTCCATAGTCAGCCTATACTCCTGCCCTTTAGCGCTAATGAACCGATTATCGTAGGCAAGGCGACAAGTGAAGAAGGTGATTTATCTTACTCATCTTATTACGACTCGGAGATTTATGATATTGTTCATGGGTCGTCAGATGATAAGTGGACAGAAGGTTGTTTTTGCACCAACAACACTCGTCATCCATAAAATGGGTGACGAGTGCATGACGTGACGAGTAGACAAGAGGGAGGTTTCGGCGACGATAATGCGACATGCAGGGAGGTTGCTTGGAGGCACAATAGCCCTTTTGATTTTAGGCATATGGATAACGGGGTTCGGAATACACAGCAATGATGTAGACTCTGGCGATGCGAACCAGAATATTAAGGTGACCACCGAGGAAATGTTGGAGATGTCCCTTAGATATGGGATATCGCAAACGAGGTATTTTGACCTCTTTGAGCCTGCCGATGTCTTTGACGATAGCCTGTCTCGCAAAGACGAAATAATAAGTCTATTCTTAAGCCGCTTTCATGCTCATGTTTCATTCGATGAGGAAGGAAGTGCAAATACAGGTGGCGTGTGGATATTCATCCCAAAGAATAACGTAACTGCTTTACGATATGTTGAAATCGACCATAGGGCTGATAAATACGGCAATCATTTCTTTGAATCGGCGATACTTTTTGAACTTGAGTACCTCAAAAAGGAAACGCCTCTTGTAATATCCGAAGCAGGTGCGCAATGGGCATTTCCAACAAGAGGAATTTCATTCGTGGACTCGGACGGTTTGAGGAGATTGCTAGGTGTTGGCAGGCAATTTAGCGGTTATGGCCCAGAAAGTTTTCTTGTTGAACTTCAAAGCAACCCTCCAACAATTTATTGATAGCCTCTCGGCATTCGTTGAGGTCGATGGGGCAAGGTTTTGTTTGAAAAGCATCCATGGTAGTAGAGATTCCAGCAAAAAAACCATTGTTGGGTGCCTAGGTATTGAGAAGATTAGCGAAATTGCTTGGAGTTATGATGTTGCGTCCGCCATTCATTGGGAACCGAAATTAGCGGTGATTATGGCTATGCCTTTCATCGCTTTTATTTGTTTGATACCGGATTGAACATCGCCGTAAACGAAAGCGGCAACATCATGGCGGCAACCGTTCTGTATAGGCAAGATAATCAGCGTCTTTTTTGTTTTAACGGAATTGATGGCACTGCCACATACGATGATGTGGCGGGTGTGAACGCTTTTAGAACGTAAGCGTCAAACGTTGCACACCACCTCACCCATTTTCGCCAATTCCCGAAGAATGCCTGTGACATTTAGAAGCCCAATGTCCTTGCCACGACCGCACTTTCCGGCAAACAGCTCCACAAATTGTACTCACATATGAAAAAACCCCTGCGCAGGGCGGGGGCCTAAGTTTATATTTGTTTTTTGCTTCTACACCTTGCTGGTAACTCTTTAGACCAGGGGAGCAATCGCTCGAGATTCTGTGGGTCTGAGATGTCCATGTTCGGCATCTCCTCGAAGAGGTACTCAAGGTATGTATATGGGTTAAGACCGTTCTCCTTTGCCGTCTCCACAATGCTGTAGATGGTGGCGCTAGCTTTCGCGCCGCGCGGGGCATTGCAAAACAACCAGCCTTTCCGGTTATGCTCTTAAGAACATAACCGGAATTATGCTCAGACACTATTTATGTGCAGTTAATTCCCCGCGCTGAAAGAGACCGAGAAGACCGCGTGCTATCTGCCAATTGACCGACACAAAGACTCCGCATAACTGTCCATAATGTCACAGGCTCAATAAGAGCTAAGAGGGGGTGACATTATGGAAACGAGAGAATCATTGACTTCCCAGATTGCTGACTATGAGGCATTCCTGAGAGAAGAGTACCAGCCAAGTACCATTAAGGGCTACAAAAAGGCAGTGCAGCGCTTTGTTGAATGGGTGAAAGAAACACAACCAGCATCGGAAACACAGATCGAACCATTAATGCTGGAGTACATTAATCCCAACAACCAAGTCGATGGACGGCACAGTATCACGACAGTGCGTACAGCAATCCGACTCTTCTACTACTTCCTGACTGACCGGAAGCTGTCACCTTGCGAGAGGTCGTCTAGCAACGAATCTATCGAACGGGAAGCTATGGATTACGCATTGTATCTCGAAAGAGTGGCTCGCCTAAGCCCACCGACTAGACAATCCCACCAGAATTGTTTAAGAAGGTTTCTATACCGTCTTTTCCCAAGCTCCCAATTTGACAGTTCTGCAATCTCGGTTTCAGTGTTACAGAGCTTTCTGACCACAGAGATGACGCACTTCAAGCCTTCATCTCGGAAAGCTTTCATTGGCGTCATTAGAAGCTACTGCCGCTACTTGCGTTTCAAAGGTGTAGAGGTGGACAAAGGGTTACTCGTACTTCCGCTCTCAGCTCCAGTGTGGAAGGTAGCTAGCGTGCCAAAGACGTTAACACCAAAAGGGACGGCAGACTGTGCGAGAATGCGTATTTTAGTAGCCTTCACTACTCTTAGAATGCGTGTTTTAGGACCCCTCACTGGCCAACAGGTGCAATCTGGCAACAGTTTTCTCCTTGCCAAAATAGAGACAAAGAAGAAGAGTAGCAAG